>NZ_JBEAIQ010000037.1:0-65470 GCF_040064335.1 Klebsiella sp. CN_Kp088
TGTAGGCCCGGTAAGCGCAGCGCCACCGGGCAGGATGTGGGTTGATGTGGTTTGTAGGCCCGGTAAGCGCAGCGCCACCGGGCAGGATGTGGGTTGATGCCATTTGTAGGCCCGGTAAGCGTAGCGCCACCGGGCAGGGTGTCGACTCAGTCCTCGAAGAACCAGTATCCGCTGTTGACCAGCGCCGCTAGCATGGCGAGGAAAGATGGGTCTTCCAGCGCATCGCCGAAATGTTCGGCGCGCAGCGACAGATGTGTTGCCAGGGCGTCTAGCGCCGGGCGGTGCGGAGAGTCGATTTTCTCGCCGTTGACGAACACTTCGCCATCGATCCGCAGCACGCGCAGGCCGCCAAGGCGGGCGAGCTTATCGCCCTGCTGCAGCGCATCGTAAATTTCATCCGGCTGGTATGGCGGCTCCGGCGGCGCTACGTCAAGCTCGTGGCGGGATTGGGTAATGAACTCGCCAAACCACTGCTTAAAGTGTTCAGGTTGGTTAATCAGCCCCAGCATCATCTCCCGCAGGCGATCCAGTTCAACCGGCAGAATATCGGCCGGATGGTCGCGGGATGGCACGTCCGGATCGGCATAGCGCTGGCTGCCCAACTCTCGTTGCAAAATATAGTCAGCAAAACCGCTGAACAGCTCGCGGGCATTCGGCGCACGATAGCCGACCGAATAGTTAAGCGAATTTTCCAGCGAATAGCCTTCATGTGGGAATCCTGGCGGAATGTAGAGAATATCGCCAGGTTCCATCTCTTCATCGATGATGGCCTCGAATGGATCAACCTGTAGCAGATCGGGATGCGGGCAGTGCTGCTTCATCGGCACCTTTTCGCCCACGCGCCAGCGCCGGCGCCCGGTGCCCTGAATAATAAACACGTCGTATTGATCAAGGTGTGGACCCACGCCGCCGCCGGGAACGGAGAAAGAGATCATCAGGTCATCGATACGCCAGTCCGGCAGGGCGCGGAAGGGATGCATCAATGCCGCCGTCGGCTCGTGCCAGTTGTTTACTGCTTGCACCAGCAGCGACCAGTTGTTCTCGCTAAGATGATCGTAGCTTTCAAATGGACCATGGCTGACCTGCCATTTTCCGTCCTGATGGCTCACCAGGCGGCTGTCGACCTCATTCTCCATGGCCAGGCCGGCCAGTTCATCCGGGCTGATTGGGTCGATGAAATTGGCGAAGCCGCGCTTTAACACTACCGGGCGTTTTTGCCAGTAGCGTTCGATGAAGTCGGGCCAGTTAAGCGTTAATTGATAGTCCATATTTATATTCCACAGCAGGTGTCTGTCTGGGATTATAACGGATGCGGCGCCGCGGCGATGCAGGCGCCGTTAAAAAACTGTTGCGTTAGCTCTCTTTATCATCAGGAAGCTGGCGGCCAAAGATAACTTCCATGCAGGCGCCGCCGAGCAGGCTGTCGCCGGTCAGGATATCGCCGTCGTACTGTTCGACAATGTCGCGGGCGACAGACAGGCCTACCCCCTGACCCGGACGCAACGTATCGGCGCGCTGGCCGCGATCGAACACCGCCGTGCGTTGGTTGCGGGGGATACCGGGGCCGTCGTCCTCCACCAGAATATGCAACTGGTTGTCGTTGGTCTGGCGTACCGAGACTTCGACAAACTCCAGACAGTACTTGCAGGCGTTATCGAGAACGTTGCCCATCACTTCCATAAAGTCGTTCTGCTCGCCGACAAAGCTTATCTCCGGCGAAATATCCAGCGTGATGTTGACCCCTTTACGCTGGTAGACCTTATTTAAAGCAGAGGTCAGGCTATCCAGCAGCGGGGCGATGGGGTGCAGTTCCCGGCTGAGAAGCGCATTGCCGCTGCGCATGCTGGCGCGGTGGAGATAGTAGCCGATTTGCTGCGAGATGCGGCTAATCTGCTCCAGCATTACCGGCTCAGCTTCGCTGACGCTGATTTTCTCGCCGCGCAACGAGCGCAGGGTACTTTGCAGCACCGCCAGCGGCGTTTTCAGGCTGTGGGTTAAGTCAGTGAGGGTGGTTCGGTATTTGTCATAGCGGTCACGCTCGCTTTTCAGCAGGCGATTGAGGTTACTGACCAGGCCGGTAAGTTCACGAGTGGTGTGAGAATCGAGCCTCTCGCGATGATGTTCTTCCAGCTCGCGGACCTCTTTCGCCAGGGATTCGATAGGGCGTAAACTCCACCAGGCGGCAAGCCACAGCAGCGGAATGACCAGCAACAGGTTGGCCGCCAGCACGTAAATAAACCAGCTCCACACCATGTAAGAGCGTTTTAGCTCCACCGGAATGGTGTCGACCACCACAATACTCAATTGCGGCATCGTCGCGGTGGCTGGATAGAGATTAATCGCCACCGAGTGCGTCATCTCCGAGGAGTCGTCTTCCTCGCGGATGGCGTCAAGCTGTTCGCGCATTTCATCATTATTGCGCAGCAGCAGACTACTGCTGCCAACATCGGCTTCTATTTCATGAAAGCCGTTGCTTTTCAGCCATTCAGGTTGGATCCGCTTCACCAGCCACGGGACGTCATGCTGCGCCCACAGCAGTTTACCTTTGGCGTCGTAAATCAGCGTCACCGTCGGGCTCTGCATGTTCAGGTGTTCGGGGATATCGACATCGATGTGGTTATTTTCCCACTTCGCCAGCATGTAGAACAGGTTGCTCTCGCCGCGCAGCAGGCGGAAGGTGGTTTTATCAAAGCTCACGCTGTAGCCTACCAGCGCAACCATGCCGTACGCCAACGACAGGATCAGTACCACGGCGGCGGTCGCCAGCAGAAAGCGGACGCGCAGAGAAAGCGGAAGAATATGTCGTAACACGCTTTTCATCCGCGCAGTTCGAATAAGTAGCCCTGGCCGCGCACGGTGGTGATCACGTCCTGCGGATATTGCGCCTGGATTTTCTTACGCAGCCGCCCCATCAGCACATCGATGGTGTGGCTTTCGCGGAGTTCGGCATCCGGGTAGAGCTGCAGCATTAGCGAATCTTTGCTCACCACTTTGCCGCGGTTACGGATCAGCGTTTCCATGATGGTGTACTCAAAGGCGGTGAGCTTGATCGGCTGTTCATTGACCGACAACTCGCGGCGCGATAAATCCACCTGGAACGGCGGGATCGAGATAACCTGCGAGGCCAGGCCACTATTGCGACGCAGCAACGCCTGCATGCGGGCGGCGACCTCTTCGATATGGAAGGGTTTGGTGACGTAATCATCGGCGCCAGCGCTCAGCACCTCAACTTTATCCTGCCAGCCTTCACGGGCGGTCAGCACCAGTACCGGTACCGATACGTCGTGACTGCGCCAGCGGCGGATTAGCGACAGACCGTCTTCATCCGGTAGGCCGAGGTCAACGATGGCGACATCCGGGATGTGCTCGCCCAGGTAGTAGTCTGCTTCCTTTGCATCTTCCGCAGCATCCACCTGATGCCCCAATTCCTGTAGCTGGACCTTGAGGTGATGGCGCAGCAGAGCATTATCCTCAACGACGAGTACGCGCATGCCCATTCTCCATTTCATTTTCGATTTTAATAGTTTAACGCCATTATGTGGGGCTGGGGGTAAACATTATTTAAACCAGGCGGGAGAGCGCGTTTTTCTGCGTGGAAAGTGGGGGATTGCCAGGTAGCATGCGCGAAGAGATTGCCCATGCTACCTGAGTCAGGCCGGTTACTTCAGCTCGTCGACCATGGTGGTCGCGCGGCCGATGTAGTTAGCCGGGGTCATCGCCTTCAGGCGGATTTTTTCTGCTTCCGGCAGCGGCAGGCCGTCGATGAACTGCTGCATGCCTTCGGCATCAACGCGCTTACCGCGGGTCAGTTCTTTCAGCTTCTCGTACGGTTTTTCGATACCGTAGCGGCGCATGACGGTCTGGATCGGCTCAGCCAGCACTTCCCAGTTGTGATCCAGTTCGTCCAGCAGACGATCCTGGTTCAGCTCCAGTTTGCTCACGCCTTTCAGCGTGGATTGGTACGCGATCAGCGCATAGCCGATACCTACGCCGAGGTTACGCAGCACGGTGGAGTCGGTCAGGTCGCGCTGCCAGCGGGAAACCGGCAGTTTGCTGGCCAGATGCTGCATCACGGCGTTCGCCAGGCCGAGGTTGCCTTCGGAGTTTTCGAAGTCAATCGGGTTCACTTTATGCGGCATGGTCGAAGAGCCGATTTCACCGGCGATGGTTTTCTGTTTGAAGTGGTTGAGCGCAATGTAGCCCCACACATCGCGATCGAAATCGATCAGGATGGTGTTGAAGCGCTCCATGCAATCGAACAGTTCGGCAATGTAGTCGTGCGGCTCGATCTGGGTGGTGTACGGGTTCCATTGAATGCCAAGCGAAGTAACGAACTCTTCGCTGAACTGGTGCCAGTCAACTTCCGGATAGGCAGCGATGTGGGCGTTGTAGTTACCGACCGCGCCGTTGATTTTACCGAGGATTTCCACCTGATTCAGCTGACGGTACTGGCGCTCCATACGGTAGGCGACGTTGGCCATCTCTTTGCCCATGGTGGACGGGGTAGCCGGTTGACCGTGAGTACGAGAAAGCAGCGGCACGTCACGGTATTGGGTCGCCAGATCTTTAATCGCGTCAATCAGCTTGCGCCAGTACGGCAGCACCACTTCGTCACGGGCGGTTTTCAGCATCAGCGCGTGCGACAGGTTGTTGATGTCTTCAGAAGTACAGGCGAAGTGAATGAATTCTGACACCGCGTGCAGCTCGGCGATATCGGCGACTTTTTCCTTGAGGAAATATTCTACCGCTTTCACGTCGTGGTTGGTGGTGTGTTCGATGGTTTTGATACGCTCCGCGTCCTCTACGCTGAAGTCGGCAACGATTTTATCAAGGAAACCGTTTGCGTCGGCAGCAAAAGCAGGAACTTCCTTGATCGCTGCGTGCGCGGCCAGTTTTTGCAGCCAGCGGACTTCTACCTGTACACGGAATTTCAGCAAACCGAATTCGCTGAAGATACCGCGCAGCGCGCTGACTTTATCGCCGTAGCGGCCGTCTACGGGGGAAACGGCGGTCAGTGAGGATAATTCCATAAATCATAACTCCGGGGTTAAATGAGCAAGAATTTGTTTTGCCTGGTTAACCAGACGATTGCGAGAAAACATGAGCTGCAGACGTCCGCCGCCAACCTGATGCCAGAGCACGGCGGAACGAATGCCGGCGAGCAGGGTAGAACGGACTTTCGCCTGAACCTGCGGGCTTTGCAGCACGGCAGGGGAACCTGTGACCTGAATGCGCGGCCCCAGCGGACTGATGACGTCAACGTAAATGCCGGCCATCGCGCTGAGCAGCGTTTCAGATTGTAGATCAAAATGTTCTAACTGACGGCGCAGGCCGCCGATGCGGTTGCCGAGGGTATCCATCGCCCCTTTGCTGGCGGCGAGTTTACGTTCCAGCACCATCAGGCTTAATGTGTAGCGGGTGAGCTCCGCGTTGAGGCCCTGACGGCTGCTGGTATTCAGCACGCCGAGCAGAGTCTCAAGCCCGAGACGAAGATTGGCTTCACTCCCACCGAATACCGCCAGCGTTGAATCCGGGTCGAGATCGATGATGCTGTTCAGCGAAACGTGCAGGGCGTCGCTGTCGCAATGCCCCTGATGCGCCAGTTGCTGAACCAGCCGCGCTGCCTGGCAAACGCCCGCCAACGCCAGAGTGATGTCATAATAATTCTTCGCCACGCTTACTCCTTGTAACCCGCCGGGCGTTAATCAGGCATCCGGCGGAAAATGGTCGATCAAGACGCCAGCGGCAGACGCTGTTCGATAATTCCGCCGCCGAGACACACTTCGCCGCTATAGAAAACAGCCGACTGTCCCGGCGTCACGGCGGCGACGGGTTCATCAAAGATAACCTCGATGCGGTCGTCATCCAGCGCCTTCACGGTGCAGGGGATGTCGGTCTGGCGGTAGCGGGTTTTCACCGTGCAGCGAAGGGTGCCCTGCAGCGGCTGACGATCGACCCAGTGTAACTGCTGGGCAATCAGGCCGACGGACATCAGACGCGGGTGATCGTGACCCTGGGCGACGATCAGCACGTTGTTTTCCACGTTTTTATCGACCACATACCACGGATCTTCGCTACCTTCTTTGGTGCCGCCGATGCCGAGCCCTTTACGCTGGCCGAGGGTGTGATACATCAGCCCCTGGTGTTCGCCGATCTCATCGCCGTCGACGGTGATGATTTTGCCCGGCTGCGCAGGCAGATAGCGGCCCAGGAAGTCGCGGAACTTACGCTCGCCGATAAAGCAGATGCCGGTAGAGTCTTTTTTCTTCGCGGTGATAAGATCCAGCTCTTCGGCGATTTTACGCACCTGCGGTTTTTCCAGCTCACCGACCGGGAACAGACTTTGCGCGATTTGTTCGTGGCTGAGGGTGTAGAGGAAATAGCTCTGGTCTTTATTGCCGTCGAGCCCGCGCAACAGTTGGCTTTTGCCGTTGACATCGGCGCGGCGCACGTAGTGACCGGTGGCGATGTAGTCAGCGCCGAGGTCTTCTGCGGCGAACTCAAGGAAGGCTTTGAATTTGATCTCTTTGTTGCACAGGATATCCGGGTTCGGCGTACGGCCTGCTTTATACTCTTCGAGGAACAGCTCGAAGACGTTATCCCAGTATTCTGCGGCAAAGTTGACGGTATGCAGTTCAATACCGAGCTTATCGCAGACGGCTTGCGCGTCGGCGAGGTCGGCAGCGGCGGTGCAGTATTCCTCACCGTCGTCTTCCTCCCAGTTCTTCATGAACAGGCCTTCCACCTTATACCCTTGCTGTTGCAGAAGGTAGGCGGAAACAGAGGAATCGACGCCGCCGGACATGCCGACGATCACTTTTTTTGGACTTTCTGACATTGGAATACTCACCACATTGAACTTCAAGGCGGCGTATTCTAGCACGCGCTAACCGTTCAGGCACCCCCTGTGAACGGCCAGTTAAATTCCGCAATCAGCGACAGCGGATGCCGCGGATCCTGCTGATAGCTGCGAATGCTTTCCGCCACCAGCGGCGAGCGCAAGTTTTTAGCGTTAAGAATTTCCTCAGCGCTGAGCCACAGACAGCGATCGATGTCGCTGTCGTGCGGTTCAGTAGCGCACGTATCGTTAAGCTCAATGGCAAACAGGAAGCGCAGGAACGGCGTATTATCCGGGGCCTGCCACTGGTGCATGCGGATGAAGTGCTGCGGCGCGGCGCGAATACCGGTCTCCTCCCACAGTTCGCGCTCGGCGGCCTGCACCAGGGTCTCATTGGCCTCAAGATGACCGGCTGGCTGGTTCCATAGCGCTTTGCCGTTAATCGTCTCTTCAACAATCAGGAATTTGCCTTTGGCGTGAACCACGCAGGCGACGGTGACGTGCGGTTTAAACATCGAGCTTCCTTATGAATGCGGTTATTCGGTTTGACGCCACTCGCCGTTGGCTAAACCATCAAGCGTATAGCCGCCCATGGCGTAGCGAATTAGCCTTAGCGTCGGAAAACCGACGTGGGCGGTCATCCGGCGAACCTGACGGTTGCGCCCCTCATATAGGGTGATTTTTAGCCAGCGAGTGGGAATCGATTTACGCTCGCGAATCGGCGGATTGCGCGGCCAAAGCCAGGCGGGTTCATCCACCAGCTCCACGCCGGCGGGCAGGGTGGGGCCATCGTTGAGCGTCACCCCGTCGCGCAGCGCGCGGATCGCTTCTTCTGTAGGTTCGCCTTCCACCTGAACGAAATAAATTTTGCCGGTGCGCTTACCGGGCTGGGTTAGTTTTGCCTGTAGCGCGCCGTCGTTGGTCAGCACCAGCAGACCTTCGCTGTCGCGGTCAAGGCGACCGGCAGCGTAAACGCCGGCGACAGGGATAAAATCCTTCAGCGTGCGGCGCCCGGACTCGTCGGTAAATTGCGGCAACACATCGTAGGGTTTATTGAACAAGATCACAGTTTTAAGCTGGCGTTCTTTACGTTGTCTGGTCACTTGTTGTGTGCTGAATCGCTCAACGCGATGTTTTCTAAATGAAGTTTTCTGCATGGTATTTTCAGGCTCTCTCAATTGCCGCATTATAGCCTAATTACGAATGCCTTTCATGGACGCAAACATTCAGGTAGTATTGACATGCTCATTACAAATTATTAACAAAAAATTGCTCAAACCGATTCGCAATACAGGCAGGAAGGCAACACGGACGCGAATCTCCGGTTAGCGGGGCAACCCGGTACTCAGGAGTAGGCCGACTAAGCCAACACCAGGCTCGCGTGAAGAGGGAAGAGCAGAACCAGAAGCGCTCGAAGGAGAGGTTAATGGAAAGCAAAGTAGTAGTTCCGGCGGAAGGTCAGAAAATCACCCTGCAAAACGGCAAACTGAACGTCCCTCATAACCCGATTATCCCGTTCATTGAAGGCGACGGTATCGGTGTTGACGTTACCCCAGCGATGCTGAAAGTGGTTGATGCCGCCGTTGAGAAAGCCTATAAAGGCGAGCGTAAAATTTCCTGGATGGAAGTTTACACCGGTGAAAAATCTACCCACGTTTACGGCCAGGATGTCTGGCTGCCTGCTGAAACCCTCGATCTGATTCGTGATTACCGTGTTGCTATTAAAGGTCCTCTGACGACGCCAGTTGGCGGCGGCATCCGTTCTCTGAACGTGGCGCTGCGTCAGGAGCTGGATCTCTACGTTTGCCTGCGTCCGGTACGTTACTATCAGGGCACCCCGAGCCCGGTTAAACACCCGGAGCTGACCGATATGGTTATCTTCCGTGAAAACTCCGAAGATATTTATGCGGGTATCGAGTGGAAAGCAGATTCTGCCGAAGCTGACAAAGTTATCAAATTCCTGCGCGATGAGATGGGTGTGAAGAAAATTCGCTTCCCGGAACATTGCGGTATCGGCATCAAGCCGTGCTCTGAAGAAGGGACCAAACGCCTGGTACGCGCCGCTATCGAATATGCGATCACTAACGATCGTGATTCCGTGACCCTGGTGCACAAAGGCAACATCATGAAGTTCACCGAAGGCGCGTTCAAAGACTGGGGTTACCAGCTGGCTCGCGAAGAGTTCGGCGGTGAGCTGATCGATGGCGGCCCGTGGGTGAAAATCAAGAACCCGAAGACCGGCAAAGAGATCGTGGTTAAAGACGTGATCGCCGATGCGTTCCTGCAGCAAATCCTGCTGCGTCCGGCTGAATACGATGTTATCGCCTGTATGAACCTGAACGGCGACTATATCTCTGACGCCCTGGCGGCGCAGGTTGGCGGTATCGGTATCGCGCCGGGCGCCAACATTGGCGACGAGTGCGCGCTGTTCGAAGCCACCCACGGTACCGCGCCGAAGTATGCCGGCCAGGATAAAGTGAACCCAGGTTCCATCATCCTGTCTGCAGAAATGATGCTGCGCCACATGCAGTGGTTTGAAGCCGCAGACCTGATTGTTAAAGGCATGGAAGGCGCCATCGCCGCCAAGACCGTGACCTATGACTTCGAACGTCTGATGGAAGGCGCTAAACTGCTGAAATGCTCTGAGTTCGGCGACGCGATCATCAAAAACATGTAATCCATTTTTCTGGATTAATGCGAAACGGGAGCCTAAGGGTTCCCGTTTTTATTTGTTGTGTACCGGGTTATCCATAATTAAATAACAGTGAGCTATCCATGCCCGCTGCCGCTTGCTACGGTAAACCATCCATTGGCTGTATTTATTGCCATATTTTTCCTGGTTTTTTTCAGGTTATTATTATTAGAGGTGATATTATGAAAAAGATTATTCTGACCCTGGTATTAGCATCAGCAAGTATTTCTGCCTTCGCGGGTTACCATCCGGTCGCAAGGACCGCAGCTGTAGCCTCAGCCGATCATCCGGTGGCGGTCGCGGCGGCAACCAGTGATAATGGCAACCATCCGGTGGCGCGCACCGCGGCTGTCGCTTCGGCTGACCATCCGGTGGCGGTGGCGGCGGCAACCAGCGATAACGGTCGCCATCCTGTGGCGCGTACCACGGTTGTCGCTTCAGCGGATCATCCGGTCGCGGCGGCGGCAGTGACCAGCCATTAATAATCATCTTCCCGGCGCCACGCCGGGATTTTGCCCCCGCCCACCTCAGCGCATCGATTTCCTTTCCTGCTCCGTTTTACGCTATATTGGCGCTATTATCGTAAATTATCTCTTTATCACAGGTAACATCTGCCATGGCTTTGATCCCCAAAAACTACGCCCGCCTGGAAAGTGGCTATCGCGAGAAGGCGCTTAAAATTTATCCATGGGTATGCGGACGCTGCTCGCGCGAATTTGTCTACTCCAACCTGCGTGAACTGACGGTACATCACATCGATCACGATCATACCAATAACCCGGAAGATGGCAGCAACTGGGAGCTATTGTGCCTCTATTGCCACGATCATGAGCACTCCAAGTACACTGAGGCCGACCAGTACGGTACCAGAGTGGTGGCCGGTGAAGATGCGCAAAAGGATGTCGGTGAAGCCACCTACAATCCTTTTGCCGATTTAAAAGCCATGATGAACAAGAAGAAGTAGTCACGCTTCGTCGTAATTGCACACCGCCTGGCGGTTAATTAACGCCCAGGCGCAGGGCTAAGGCCTGCGGGTAGGGATCAAAATAGTTTTGCGTCTGTAGATAGCGATCAGGATACTCGGCCAGGTAATGCTTAAGCAGCGTAAGGGGCGCCAGGATTGGGAGCAGCCCCGCGCGATAATGCAGTATCACGTCACGCAGCTCGCCGCGCTGGCGGCTATTCAACCGTTCGCGGAAATAGCCCTGAATATGCATCAGCACATTGGTGTGGTTTTTCCTGGAGGCGGTATTTTTCAGGATCGCCATCAGCTTATCGCGGTAGGCGACGAAAAAGGCATCCAGGTCTTGCCATTGATGCATCGACGCGACGAAAGGGCCAATTTCTCGATAGCCGGCCTGATGATGCGCCAGTAGCTGCAGTTTATAGCGGCTATGAAAATCCATTAACGCCCGACGGGTCAGGCCATTGGCCCGCAGCGTATTCAGTTCATGCAGGGCGAAAAGACGCTCGACAAAATTCTCTCTTAACTGCGGGTCGTGCAGTCGTCCATCCTCTTCTACCGGCAACCACGGATAGGCTTCCATCAACGCGTGGGTAAACAGGCCGGTTCCTTCTTTGCGCCCGCGGTTGCCATTTTCATCATACAGGCGCACGCGTTCCATGCCGCAGCTCGGTGATTTGGCGCAGACGATAAAACCTGCTAATTCGCCAAGCCCAGGCAGGTAACCGGCGGTAAAGTCCGCCATTTTGCCCGTGACATCGTCGTGCGGCTCGCTGCTAAAACGCATCTGAATCTCACCTTCGTCGGTCCGCACCAGGCGCAGAGCCGGACGAGGAGAGCTGAGACCGATGGCCATTTCCGGACAAATGGGTTTGAAGGTTACCCACGGCGCCAGTTCATCCATCGCAAATGGCAATCGTTTATGTCCGCCATCAAAGCGCACGGACGAGCCGGTTAAACAGCCGCTGATGCCAATGACAGGTTGCTTATTCATGGCGTACTCCTCGCTTTGCTCTCACTGGATGGGCCATCGCGCAAAAACGGTTAGCCCGATACATTAAACTTACACAATCACGTATTTTTGTCCAAGTTTTTGGCGTGCTTTTTTAGCGGAGAACATGGCGTAGGGGAGCAAAGCTTTTTTACAAGGAGATAACGTCCAGAGAAATAACCAATTGACGCCAGAGATCTATCTGTCTCTGGCGTGCGGCGGTGAGCTGGCCCGTGGTCACCAGCAACCAGTGGCGTTGAGGAAATATTTCCGGGGCCAGCGCGGTGGACGGCATCGGTAGCACATCGATGCGATGACCTTGTCCGGTACGCATGAGCGCTTCCAGCCAGATTTCACATGGGTCGCTCAGGTGCCAGCCGGTAATCAGAGAGTTATCGCCCGGCGCGCGTTTATCGCCTTCAAGACAAAAAGAGGTGTAGGAGATAATGATGCCGTCGAGGATCTCACGTAGGGTCTGCATCGCCGGCACATTAGCCGATACTTTACTGCGTAACGGGCGCAATACGTTGGAAACCAGCTCAGGGCGGGGATTTTCCCGACCGGCATCGTAGATCAGCTGGCGCAGGGATTCGATTTTTCCCTCTTTCAGCTGCTGCAGCATATTGTCCTGCAGGACAAGCCAGTTATCACCAGGGCCGGCGTCAGGACGGGTCAACAGCGGTTTAACCTGGCTTACAGGCACGCCTTTTTTTACCCAGTCGAGAATTTTTAGCGCCAGTTGGACATCATCATCGTTATAGAGGCGGTGGCCTCCATCGGTACGCTCGGGTTTTAGCAGGCCGTACCGGCGTTGCCAGGCCCGCAGCGTGGTCGCATTGATGCCGCAAAGACGGGAAAATTCGCCGATGGAGTAGGACATTCCGTATACCTGATAACAGAGATTGTTTTTAATATACTACGAATTACGGTTGGTTGAATGCCATGCTGCTGGTAATAAAGCGCTAGTCTTATGCTTTAAAATCGATACTGGTATTTTTAAACGTCTGATAAGCGTCATCATCCGGCGCGGCGGGAATGTCTGCTTGCATAAATGCGGCTACAACAGTGTTGCATAGTTCTTCATCACCCTTTTCCACGGTAGCGGAATTTACGGTGCCATCACGCTGCAGCGACAAACGAATTCGACAGGTTTGCCCGGGATACTCCACGGAATCAGGCATTTTTGCCCTGATGGCGGTCATTATCTGTCGGGCGTAGGTAACCCGACTCGATGGTTTCGACGAAGGGAGGCTGGCGAACAGATCGTCTACTTCAGTGGCGCTCGCCGCCGCGCGCGGCGTGGGCTGATGATGGTGACAACCTGCCAGCAGTAAAGGGAACAATAACAACACCAACGGCGATTTGTTCAGCATGGTAACGCGTCCTTGTTTGTTTGGTATGGGCCAATCATAACGGTAGGCGCTACGCCCTGATAGCTGCTAAACATAGGTGCTTCTACTGTTCGCTCGCCGAATCTCTGAGGACAATTATCACGACTGTTAGCGTAAATGCTGTGTTTCTGCGCCGCAGATACTGCGTCGCCAGGCGCCGGGCGCCTGACCATACTGGCGCTTGAAGCTGCGGTTAAAGGATTGCTGGGAGTCGAAACCCAGTGCGATCGCCACGTTTAAAATAGGCTCGTCGCTGTTGGCTAAGCGTTCGACCGATCTTTGTAGCTTATGCATGCGAATATATTCAGCGAGAGGGTAACCGGTGTGCTCCTTGAAGATCCGCTGCAGGTGCCATTTCGAATAGCCCGCACGCCTGGCAACGGTCTCAATATCCAGACGGCTCTCGAGATTGTTGTCGATCCAATCGAGTAGATCGTGAATAACCGCAGCAGTGTTCATCTTGTTGCTCCACGCAGATAATAAAAGCATCTTTAATTGTTGCATTTAAGGTGGCCCGTTTTAGCATTAATTGCAAGTTTTATTGTTGCAATTAATTCCCTGCCTGAAATGGGCTTTTTTCGATCCAGAAGAATAGCACATAAAGTGCAACAATTATTCTTGCACTTAGTTTAGCGCCTTCCTACAATCGCCGCGATAGTGTATTCGCAACTGTTACAGTTTTGTGGCGATGAACGACACAAATGGCCTCAAGCCTGCCCGGACAAAGGAAGTGGCGCAGCGTCTCCCGCAGCGTCTTGCCCGGCGGCGACAATTACCGGAATAAAAATAATGAGCCTGCAAAAAACCTGGGGAAAACGTCATCTGACTGCAGTAGGTATGGTGCTACTCTCGGCGCTGCTCGCCGGCTGCGATGAAGGCGTCGCGCAAAACGCCGCGCCGCAAGCGCCTGCCGTCAGCGCCGCTGAGGTGGTGGTGAAATCCATTAGTCAGTGGGATAGCTTTAATGGCCGGATTGAGGCGGTGGAAAGCGTGCAGCTACGTCCCCGCGTTTCTGGTTATATTGATAAAGTGAATTACACCGACGGTCAGGAGGTGAAGAAGGGGGAGGTGTTATTCACCATTGACGATCGAACCTATCGCGCGGCGCTGGAACAGGCGCAGGCAACCCTGGCGAGAGCGAAAACGCAAGCCAGCCTGGCGCGCAGTGAAGCAAACCGTACCGATAAATTAATCAATACCAATCTGGTTTCACGTGAAGAGTGGGAGCAGCGCCGCTCTGCAGCGGTCCAGGCGCAAGCGGATATTCGCGCCGCGCAGGCGGCGGTTGATGCCGCGCAGCTTAATCTGGATTTCACCAAAGTGACCGCGCCTATTGATGGCCGCGCCAGCCGCGCGTTAATCACCAGCGGTAATCTGGTCACCGCTGGCGATACCGCCAGCGTCCTTACCACGCTGGTGTCGCAGAAAACGGTTTATGTCTACTTTGACGTGGATGAGTCGACCTATCTTCACTACCAAAATCTTGCCCGCAGGGGGCAGGGGGCCTCCAGCAGCCACCAGGCATTGCCGGTTGAGATCGGCCTTGTGGGCGAAGAGGGCTACCCTCATCAGGGCAAAGTGGATTTTCTGGATAATCAGTTAACGCCGAGCACCGGTACGATCCGCATGCGCGCGCTGCTGGACAATTCGCAGCGTCTGTTCACGCCAGGGCTCTTTGCCCGCGTCCGCTTGCCGGGTAGCGCTGAATTCAAAGCCACGCTTATCGACGACAAAGCGGTACTGACCGATCAGGACCGTAAATATGTCTATATCGTTGATAAAGAGGGTAAAGCCCAGCGTCGCGATATTACGCCGGGGCGGTTGGCTGCCGGTTTACGTATCGTCAAACAGGGATTGAACCCTGGGGATAAAGTCATCGTCGATGGTTTGCAAAAAGTGTTTATGCCGGGAATGCCGGTTAACGCGAAGACCGTTGCCATGACCACCAGCGCCGCACTTAACTGATCCCTTTTCTGAGAATCCGATCTATGGACTTTTCCCGCTTTTTTATCGACAGGCCGATTTTTGCCGCCGTGCTGTCGATTCTGATTTTTATCACCGGCTTGATCGCCATTCCGCTGTTGCCGGTCAGCGAATATCCTGATGTCGTACCGCCTAGCGTGCAGGTGCGGGCGGAGTACCCCGGCGCTAACCCGAAAGTGATCGCCGAAACCGTGGCGACGCCATTGGAAGAAGCCATCAACGGCGTCGAAAATATGATGTACATGAAGTCCGTCGCAGGCTCTGACGGCGTACTGGTCACTACCGTCACTTTCCGTCCGGGAACCGACCCCGATCAGGCGCAGGTTCAGGTGCAAAACCGGGTCTCGCAGGCCGAGGCGCGTCTCCCGGAAGATGTGCGCCGTTTAGGCATCACCACCCAGAAGCAATCGCCAACGCTGACGCTGGTGGTGCATCTGTTTTCACCCGGCGGTAAGTACGATTCACTGTATATGCGTAACTACGCCACGTTGAAAGTAAAAGATGAACTCGCGCGTTTGCCAGGCGTCGGGCAGATCCAGATTTTTGGCTCGGGTGAATATGCGATGCGCATCTGGCTGGATCCCAATAAGGTTGCGGCGCGCGGGTTAACCGCATCGGATGTGGTGACGGCGATGCAGGAGCAAAACGTTCAGGTTTCCGCCGGACAGCTGGGCGCCGAGCCGCTGCCGAAAGAGAGCGATTTTTTGATCTCTATTAACGCCCAGGGGCGTCTGCATACGGAAGAAGAGTTTGGCAATATTATTCTGAAAACGGCGCAAGACGGTTCGCTGGTGCGCCTGCGCGACGTGGCGCGTATCGAAATGGGCTCGGGTAGCTATGCGTTACGTTCCCAGCTTAACAATAAAGACGCGGTCGGGATTGGTATTTTCCAGTCGCCGGGGGCGAATGCTATCGATTTGTCTAACGCCGTACGCGCGAAAATGAACGAACTCTCCACCCGTTTCCCGGAAGATATGAAATGGGCGGCGCCGTACGATCCGACCGTGTTTGTGCGCGATTCGATTCGCGCGGTGGTGCAAACGCTGCTGGAAGCGGTAGTGTTGGTGGTGCTGGTGGTAATTTTGTTCCTGCAGACGTGGCGTGCGTCGATTATTCCGCTTATCGCGGTGCCGGTATCGGTGGTGGGTACCTTCAGCATTCTTTATCTGCTGGGCTTTTCGCTGAATACCCTGAGTCTGTTCGGGTTGGTACTGGCGATCGGTATCGTCGTGGATGATGCCATCGTGGTGGTGGAAAACGTCGAACGAAACATCGAAGAGGGGCTGGCGCCACTAGCGGCGGCGCATCAGGCGATGCGCGAAGTCTCCGGGCCGATTATCGCTATCGCGCTGGTGTTGTGCGCGGTGTTTGTGCCGATGGCGTTCCTCTCCGGGGTAACGGGGCAGTTTTATAAGCAGTTTGCGGTGACGATTGCGATATCGACGGTGATCTCCGCCATCAACTCCCTGACGCTCTCGCCAGCGCTGGCTGCGCTGCTGTTAAAACCGCACGGCGCGGCGAAAGACTTCCCGACCCGGCTTATCGATCGCTTGTTCGGCTGGATTTTCCGTCCGTTTAACCGTTTTTTCCATCGTAGCTCAAACGGCTATCAGGGGCTGGTAGGCAAAACGCTCGGGCGACGCGGCGCGGTGTTTGTGGTCTACGTCCTGCTGCTCTGCGCCGCTGGCGTGATGTTTAAAGTCGTACCCGGCGGGTTTATTCCGACGCAGGATAAACTGTATTTAATTGGCGGCGTGAAAATGCCCGAAGGCTCTTCACTGGCGCGCACCGACGCCGTGATCCGCAAAATGAGCGAAATCGGTATGAATACCGAAGGCGTGGATTATGCGGTGGCTTTTCCGGGGCTTAATGCGCTGCAGTTCACCAATACGCCGAATACCGGGACGGTCTTTTTTGGTCTGAAACCGTTCGATCAGCGAAAACACACCGCAGCGGAAATTAATGCCGAGATTAATGCCAAAATCGCGCAAATTCAGCAGGGCTTTGGTTTCTCGATTCTGCCGCCGCCGATTTTAGGACTGGGTCAGGGGTCCGGTTATTCACTGTATATTCAAGATCGCGCCGGTCTGGGTTATGGCGCGTTGCAAAACGCAGTGAACGCGATGTCGGGTTCGATTATGCAGACGCCGGGGATGCATTTCCCGATCTCGACCTATCAGGCGAACGTGCCGCAGCTGGATGTGCAGGTCGATCGAGATAAAGCGAAAGCGCAGGGCGTGTCGTTGACCGACCTTTTCGGGACGCTGCAAACTTATCTGGGGTCATCGTATGTGAATGACTTTAACCAGTTTGGGCGTACCTGGCGCGTAA
Organism: Klebsiella sp. CN_Kp088; assembly: GCF_040064335.1. Taxonomy (NCBI): domain Bacteria; kingdom Pseudomonadati; phylum Pseudomonadota; class Gammaproteobacteria; order Enterobacterales; family Enterobacteriaceae; genus Klebsiella; species Klebsiella sp. CN_Kp088. Next base: position 17,191 of record NZ_JBEAIQ010000037.1, read on the forward strand.
TGGCGCAGGCTGACGGGCCGTTCCGCGACAGCGTGGAAGATATTGCTAATTTACGTACCCGCAATAATCAGGGCGAAATGGTGCCGATTGGCAGTATGGTGAATATTAATACCACCTACGGACCGGATCCGGTGATTCGCTACAATGGTTATCCGGCGGCGGATTTGATTGGCGATGCCGATCCCCGCGTGCTCTCGTCCACGCAGGCGATGACGCTGCTGGCAGGCATGTCTAAGCAGATACTGCCGAATGGGATGAATATTGAGTGGACGGATCTCAGCTTCCAGCAGGCCACGCAGGGCAATACGGCGCTAATCGTCTTCCCGGTCGCGGTACTGTTGGCGTTCCTGGTGCTGGCGGCGCTATATGAAAGCTGGACGCTACCGCTGGCGGTGATCCTTATCGTCCCGATGACCATGCTCTCCGCGCTGTTTGGCGTCTGGCTGACCGGCGGCGACAATAACGTATTTGTGCAGGTGGGGCTGGTGGTGCTGATGGGGCTGGCCTGTAAAAACGCGATTCTGATTGTCGAGTTTGCCCGCGAACTGGAAATTCAGGGCAAAGGGATTATGGAAGCGGCGCTGGAAGCCTGTCGTCTGCGTTTACGTCCGATTATCATGACCTCGATTGCCTTTATTGCCGGGACGATTCCGCTGATTCTTGGCCACGGCGCGGGGGCGGAAGTGCGCGGCGTCACCGGGATCACGGTGTTCTCCGGTATGCTCGGCGTGACGCTGTTTGGGCTGTTCCTGACGCCGGTGTTTTACGTGACGCTGCGAAAACTGGTGACGCGCGGCAAACCGCTTAGGGACGTCCTGCCTGAGTAGGTCGCTGCTAATAACAAAAAACCGCCTTTTCGTTTAAGGCGGTTTTTTTTCGCAACAAGAAAAGTTAATGCGCTTCTTTATAGCGGGCAGTCAGCTCAGGCAGCGGATCGCAGCCGCTGGTATCGGCTTTTTTGACCTCTTCCAGGGCGCTCGCCACGGTGTGGCGAGCTAACACCGCGAGCGACGCCTGCTCGGCTTCATCGGCTACGGACTTAAAGTACCAGCAAGCGTTGGCGCTGACCACGCAGCGAGCCGGGACGTCAGGGCGAGACGCCCACAGTTTTTTATCTTCAATAACGGAAAGATAGATATCACGCAGCGTGATTTGATCGGCAGGACGGCCAAGATGAATAGAGCCGTTGCGGCCAAGTGTGGAGACGATGATGCCGTCGCGGGTGAGCGGAACCATGAGTTTACGGATAAAGCTCGGGTTGGCTTCCAGGCCGTAGGCCAGGATCGCACTCGTCGAACGTTCACCCAATTGCTCCGCCATCGCTACGCTGAGAACCATCTGCAAAGCTGTCGGGAAGCGGTAATCTAACATTTTCTTGTCCTGGGTTGCGGTGAATCTTGTTCTTTTTGGCACCGCAGAGGTAAATAATCAGTGAGTAACACTATAACAAATACGGTAATTTTTTTGAAGCAATCTTAGCCTGGCCCCTCGCTTCCGGCCGCCAGCAGCGGCACGACGACATCGCTGATGGGGGTGGCAACGCCCAGCGTTCGGCCATAGCGCTGTACAACTCCGTTGCGGATGTCCCATTCCAGCGGACGATTGGCCTGACGGTCGGCAAGTATCGAGGTACTTAAATCCGCCGGTGCCTGATGAAACCCATCAACAATTTCCTGCGGCACGCTATCGGCGAGTACTGCCCCTGCTGCGCGCGCCACCGCCAGACACTCGTGCAGATAGGCCAGCGCCAGCCCGGTGATGTCCTGGCGCGAAAACATCCCGGCGCGGCGATTCGCCAGCACCATCAGGCCAGCGACTGCATTTTGCAGCAGTTTCCGCCAGGCGACCGATGCGAAATCTGCCGTCAACTCAACCGCGCAGCGGGTACCGTCGAGAACCTCGGCTATCTTCTTCCCTTGCGGCGTATCGGGTAGCGTCAGGCGCGGTTTGGCGCGTAACCATACCGAAGCATCCGCCTCTCGTTGTGCCGGAAACCAGACGACCGAAGGCAATACCTTTGCGCCGTTAACATAAGGGTCAAGCAGGCTTTCCTGTTCGACACCGTTCTGTAGTGCGCAGACCACCGTGTTTTCATCGCACAGCGCGTTAAGCCAGCCCGCGCAATCCGCTACCTGGGTGGTTTTCACCGCCACAAACAGCAACTCAATCGGGTGCTCCAGCGTATGTGGATCGGTCAATACTGGTCCTGGAATGATCGTTTCGCCGTCATCCCGGCGCAAAATCAACCGCTGATGCGCGGTGCGCCCGCAGAGCAGCGGTTTGCGGCCCGCTTCATGCAGTACGGCGGCGATGGTCGTGCCGATAGCGCCAGGACCTAGCAACGCAATGGAGGGTAGATTAGGCATCATGCATTCTCCTGAATGAACCGTACTCATTAATGAATCAAATTTTCGGCAAAAGCCAGGATCAATTGCCGATATCAGGCAACACTTAGAGTAAAGGCATGGTCTACGCTGACATTGTGCTTTAAACTGCGCGCTGCAAAATTGAGTAGATAAACGATTAATCAGGCGGTAATGGCGATGAACGGTACGATCACAACGTGGTTTAAAGATAAAGGTTTCGGATTTATCAAAGATGAAAATGGTGATAACCGCTATTTTCACGTGATTAAGGTCGCCAATCCGGAGCTGATTAAGAAAGATGCGGCGGTCACGTTTGAACCTACGACCAATAATAAAGGCCTATCGGCTTACGCGGTGAAGGTCATCCCGGAAAGCAAACATCTGTATATTGCCGGTGAGCGCCTGAAGCTGACATCGATTAAGTCTTACCTGGTCTACAGTGAGGAAGTGCCAGCAGATACGCATATCGACAAGGAAAATGCGGTGCTCTCCGTGGGGCTGCTGATGAACAGCATCAAGCCCAAAGCGAGCGTGAAGCCGGGTGAAATGCGTACGCTGAAAAAGCTGGCGATCACTACCTTTCAGGGCACCACGCTCATCTTCTCTGAAGATGAAATCGACATCGACGCCACGGTGAAGCTCCTGAAAGTCTGACCCTGATTTACCGTATCCAAAACATCATTCAAACGATTGTAGAAACGACGATGACAAAACTTACCTTACAAGAGCAGATGCTGAAAGCGGGTCTGGTCACCAGTAAAAAGATGGCTAAGGTTCAGAGAACGGCGAAAAAGTCACGTGTTCAGGCGCGTGAAGCCCGCGAGGCCGTTGAGGAAAACAAAAAAGCCCAGCTTGAGCGCGACAAGCAGCTCAGCGAGCAGCAAAAGCAAGCGGCTTTAGCAAAAGAGTATAAAGCGCAGGTTAAGCAGCTGATCGAAATGAACCGAATCACGATTGCGAAAGGCCATATCGCTTTTAACTTTACGGATAATAATCTCATCAAAAACATTGATGTGGATAAAACCACCCAGGCGCAGCTCATTAGCGGCCGTCTGGCGATTGCCCGCCTTGCTGTTGATAATAACGGTAAATATGAATACGCGATTATTCCCGCCAGCGTGGCGGATAAAATCGCCCAGCGCGACGCCGAGAGTATTGTGTTGAACAGCGCCCTGAGCCAGGAAGCAGAGGACGAAGACGATCCGTACGCTGACTTTAAAGTACCTGATGATTTGATGTGGTAATCAGGAGCAATGCGTTGCTGCCATTCATTGTGCGCCTTTCGTCATGGGGCGGGGGCGCAATTTCAGATACCGATCACAATTTTCCCGTTTATAAATATCCTTTCTGTCACTGGATGTTATCATCCAGCCGGTAAATACCTTTCAACTCTACCGAGGCTTTGATGCTGGAGAATGTAATCATCTGATAATCAGTTTGCCGACCTTTCAGGCCGGGCTGGTTATCACTGCGCTGAAATCGAATGCGGACACCGCTGCGTGTTTGCACGTTTTGCACATGATGATTAAACAGGTTTTCCAGTATGAATTTATCCCGTCAGGAACAACGTACCTTACACGTTCTCGCGAAAGGCGGACGTATTGCGCACATTCGCGATACCTCAGGCCGCGTCATCGCCGTGGAGTGCTATAGCCGCGAAGGCCTACTGCTCAGCGACTGTACGCTCGCCGTTTTCAAAAAGCTCCGCACTAAAAAACTGATTAAATCCGTTAACGGCCAACCATACCGCATCAACACCAGCGGGCTGAATAACGTTCGCGCCCAGCCGGATAACCGCTAAGGAGAGTGACATGACCACAACTATCGATATCCCACGTATCTTTACCATCAGCGAAAGTGAACATCGTATCCATAACCCCTTCACGGCGGAAAAATATGCCACGCTTGGCCGCGTACTTCGCCTGCAGGCAGGGGCGCAGATCCTCGACCTTGGCAGCGGTTCTGGTGAAATGCTCTGCACCTGGGCGCGGGACCATGCTATCGGCGGTCTGGGCATTGATATGAGCCCATTGTTTACCGCGCAGGCAAAACAACGCGCCGCAGCACTTGGCGTTAGCGATCGCGTCACTTTTCTCCATAGCGATGCGGCAGGTTACGTTGCCGAACGGCAATACGATGTAGCGGCCTGTATCGGCGCGACGTGGATAGCCGGCGGCGTCGCTGGAACCGTGGCGCAGTTAGCCCGCAGCCTTAAGCCAGGCGGTATGCTACTTATCGGGGAACCCTGGTGGCGTAAGGTACCCGCTACAGAAGAAGAGGCGCGCGCCTGCGGCGTTTCTGCGGTGGCCGATTTGTTGCCGCTTCCAGCGCTGGTCGCCACTTTTGGCGAACTGGGCTATGACATTGTTGAGATGGTGCTGGCTGACCGCGAAGGGTGGGACCGTTATGAAGCCGCTAAATGGCTAACGATGCGCCGTTGGCTGCTGGCGAATCCCGACGATGAATTTGCGGCTGAGGTACGTGCGGAGCTCAATGCCGCACCGCTTCGCCACGTCACTTATACCCGGGAATATTTCGGTTGGGGCGTTTTTGCGCTGATGCAGAAATAGCCATCGTTACATTTGGTCAATTTATTTGAACCATTCTGTTAAATAAACGCCATTTATACATTTTGGTTAAGGGGTAGAGTAGGGGGAACCACCAACAGACGCGGAATATTATCTCCGCGTCTGCTGAATGTTTTGCCAAACCAGGGTCTATCCTCATGAAAAAGATTGGATTTTTGTCATTTGGCCACTGGACGCCATCGCCGCAGTCGGCGACTCGTTCCGCTGCCGACACGCTTTTACAATCCATCGATCTGGCCGTTGCCGCCGAAGAGCTAGGCGCGGACGGCGCCTATTTTCGGGTTCACCATTTCGCCCGCCAGCTCAGTTCACCGTTCCCGCTACTGGCCGCTATCGGCGCGAAAACTAAAAAGATTGAGATTGGCACCGGCGTTATCGATATGCGCTACGAAAACCCGCTATATATGGCGGAGGATGCCGGCGCTGCGGATTTGATCTCGGGAGGGCGTTTGCAGCTTGGCATCAGCCGCGGTTCGCCGGAACAGGTGATTGATGGCTGGCGTCATTTCGGTTTTCAACCGCAGGATGGCGAGTCCGACGCTGACATGGCGCGGCGCCATACTGAGGTGCTGCTGGACGTGCTGCGCGGCGAAGGTTTCGCTAAACCTAACCCGCAACCGATGTTCCCCAACCCGCCGGGATTGCTGCGTCTTGAGCCGTATTCCGCCGGACTACGTGAACGTATCTGGTGGGGCGCGGGCTCTAATGCTACGGCGATGTGGGCGGCGAAGCTCGGTATGAACCTGCAGAGCTCGACGCTGAAAGATGATGAGACGGGCGAACCATTCCATATCCAACAGGCGAAACAGATCCGCGCTTATCGTCAGGCCTGGACGGAGGCGGGGCACACGCGTACGCCGCGGGTATCGGTCAGTCGGAGTATTTTTGCCCTGATGGACGATCGCGACCGGATGTATTTTGGCTCCAGCCGGGATAACAGCGATAGTATTGGTTTTCTTGATGAGAAAACCCGCGCCATTTTCGGCCGCAGCTATGCCGCTGAACCCGATAAGCTCATCGAGCAACTGAAACAGGATGAGGCGATCGCAGAAGCGGATACTTTATTGCTGACGGTGCCGAATCAGCTGGGCGTGGATTATAACGCTCACGTGATTGAGTCTATTCTGAAGCACGTTGCACCGGCAATGGGTTGGCGTGATTAAAAGAATGCCACGCGGGGCATTAATTGATGCTCCGCGATGACATAAAAATATTAGCTTTGTTTATCTTTTGAACAAAAAGTGTGATCTTGATCAAGCCATACCCGCGCGGACTTAAAGAATATTGCAATGCTGTAACAATATTATTCATGGCGAGGGATTTATGGCAATTAAGGACTTTTTTGTACAAACTGCACCAGGTCGGCGTCGCTATGGCGTCGCATTATTAGTTGGGGTTATTGCCGGAATTATGTCGGCATTCGTTAAGTGGGGGGCGGAAGTACCTCTGCCGCCGCGAACATTTTCCGGTGGGCGTGATGAATTTAATCCTCCTTATCTCTTTTTACGCGACTATCTTGGCATTGACCCTACTCATACCGTGTACACCTTCTCTGAGCATATCATCAATCCGGTAATGGTCACGCATATCATCTTTTCGCTGGTGTTCGCGATTGGCTATTGCGTGGTGGCGGAGATATTCCCAAAAGTTAAATTATGGCAGGGAGTATGGGCCGGGATTGTCGCCACCATTGCGGTACACTGGATTTCATTTCCGCTATTAGGACTTACGCCGTCGTTATTAAACATTCCGGCTGATGAATATATTTCTGAACTGCTTGGCCATATTTTTTGGTTCTGGGCAATTGAAATGATTCGTCGCGATCTGCGTAACCGAATTACCCACGAGCCTGACGCAGAAATTCCGTTAGATGCGCCATTCAGATAATTTAAAGCCTCGCGAGTCATAAAACCTGCGAGGCTTTGAAATGAAAAATCCGCGCCGGAGCGCGGATTTTATCGTCCGGGATTAGACGTTGAACAAGAAGTTCATTACGTCGCCATCTTTAACGATGTAGTCTTTCCCTTCCGCACGCATTTTACCGGCTTCTTTCGCGCCTTGTTCACCTTTATAAGCAATGAAATCTTCATAGGCGATGGTCTGGGCGCGGATAAAGCCTTTTTCGAAGTCGGTGTGGATTTTACCGGCAGCCTGTGGCGCGGTCGCGCCAACCGGAATAGTCCATGCGCGAACTTCTTTGACGCCAGCGGTGAAGTAAGTCTGCAGGTTCAGCAGAGCGTAGCCTGCGCGGATCACGCGGTTCAGGCCCGGCTCTTCAAGGCCCAGCTCGGCCATGAACTCGTCACGATCTTCGTCGTCCAGCTCGGCAATGTCGGATTCAACGGCGGCGCAAACCGGAACCACCACGGAACCTTCTTGCTCAGCGATAGCGCGAACCTGGTCGAGATACGGATTGTTTTCAAAACCGTCTTCGTTAACGTTGGCGATGTACATGGTCGGCTTCAGGGTCAGGAAGCTCAGATAGCGGATCGCTTCTTTCTCTTCTTTGCTCAGATCCAGCGCCCGCAGCATGCCTGCTTTTTCCAGCTGCGGCAGGCATTTTTCCAGCGCGGCCAGTTCAACCTTAGCGTCTTTATCGCCGCCTTTGGCCTTCTTGGACACGCGGTGAATGGCGCGTTCGCAGGTGTCGAGGTCGGACAGCGCCAGCTCGGTGTTGATAACGTCAATATCTTCCGCCGGATCGACTTTACCCGCGACGTGGATAATGTTGTCATTTTCAAAGCAACGCACTACGTGGCCGATGGCTTCGGTTTCACGAATATTGGTCAGGAACTGGTTACCCAGACCTTCGCCTTTGGACGCGCCTTTAACCAGACCGGCAATATCAACGAATTCCATGGTCGTCGGCAGGATACGCTGCGGCTTGACGATCTCAGCCAGCTTGTCCAGACGCGGATCGGGCATCGGTACGACACCGGTGTTCGGCTCAATGGTACAGAACGGGAAGTTGGCCGCTTCAATACCTGCTTTGGTGAGCGCATTGAACAGGGTGGATTTGCCGACGTTGGGCAAACCGACGATACCGCATTTGAATCCCATGATTTAAATCACCTTAATCTTTGGATAATCAGTCTGTTATGAATAACAGACTGTAGAAAAGTAAATAGCTTCGCCTATTATACACGGTGTGCGGCAAAAATTCCGCACGTCGGACGCTTATTGCGCTTTAAAGGCGTGTAAACGGTTGGTTGCTTTGGTTAAACCGTCTTTCAGCCACACCTCGGTACAGCGCGCCGCTTCATCAACCGCTTCGTCAATTAGCTTCTGTTCGCTGGCCGGTGGTTTACCCAGCACAAAGCCGACAACTTTATTTTTATCGCCCGGATGGCCAATTCCGACGCGTAAGCGGTGAAAGTTTGGGTTATTGCCCAGCTTGCTGATAATGTCCTTCAGGCCATTATGACCGCCGTGCCCGCCGCCAAGTTTGAATTTAGCGACGCCGGGGGGTAAATCGAGCTCGTCGTGGGCGACCAGAATTTCATCCGGATTAATACGGTAAAAGGTAGCCATCGCGGCCACCGCTTTGCCGCTGAGATTCATAAAGGTGGTCGGCACCAGCAGGCGCACGTCTTCCCCCGCCAGGCTCAGGCGCGAGGTATAGCCGAAGAATTTGCTCTCTTCTCGCAGCGGCGCGCGGTGGCGCTCCGCCAGTAAATCTACGTACCAGGCGCCGGCGTTATGGCGCGTTGCCGCGTATTCCGCTCCGGGGTTAGCCAGGCCGACAATCAGTTTTATCGTCACTTTTTATTCCTGCATGGGTCTTTCTTTGCCGCGTAGTGTACTGCCTGCGTCGGCGCTTGACAAAATTCTGCCAGCGAAACGCTACCGTTACTGATAATTTCCACTTTGAACCATTAGAATTTGATGTTGTTCAGTGGCTTATTTGTAAACTTTTGTTGATCAGATGTTCCCGAATGTGATCACTCACGCAATCACTCATATCCCTATTGTCTATACTTAACCTATAAATTTTGGGGATATTCCCATGTAGCCCAAGGTCCGGAGGTGACATATGAAACGCAGAAACGCTTCGTTACTCGGTAACATACTGATGGGTTTAGGGTTGGTTGTAATGGTGGTCGGCGTTGGTTACTCTATTTTAAACCAGCTTCCACAATTTAACCTGCCGCAATTCTTTGCTCATGGCGCGGTGTTGAGTATTTTCGTCGGCGCCGTTTTGTGGCTGGCGGGCGCTCGCGTTGGCGGTCATGAAAGAGTCTCCGACCGTTATTGGTGGGTACGCCACTACGATAAACGCTGCCGTCGCGACCAGCATCGTCACAGCTAACTAAATTTAGCTCGCCGGATCTCCCTTCCGGCGAGCCTCTCGTTTATTGCGTTAATTCAATATCCGCCAGCGCCGCGGTACGGTCCGGGTAGAAGCTCAGGCGTCCCGGAATCGGCTGGACCCCTGCGCGCGCCAAAGTACGCAGCGGCTGGAACTCAAGGTTCGATACCCGCAGCTCGCAGCCTTCCGGCAGGCGCTTCACAAAGCGCAAGAAAGCGTCAAGACCGCCGGCGTCCAGCACCGGCACCGCATCCCACTTCAGCACCACCACGCGCTTGCCTGCAATCCGGCTTTCCAAATCGGTGAACAATCCTTCCGCCGCGGCGAAGAACAGCGGGCCGATCACCCGTAGCACCAGAACATCGTCCGGCACTTCAACGTTGACCGGCGCCAGTCGCGTCATGCGCGCGATGCGGCGCATAAACAGCAGCGAAGCCAGCACGATACCGACGCTAATGGCGATGACCATATCGAACAGCACGGTCAGCGACATGCACATCAACAGCACAACGATGTCGTCTTTTGGCCCGTGGCGTAGCAGGTTAATCACCTTATGCGCCTCGCTCATGTTCCACGCTACCATCAGCAGCAGGGCAGCCATGGCCGACAGCGGCAGCCACGAGAGCAGCGGGGCGAGGATTAGCAGCGCGAGGATCACCAGCAGGGCATGGATCACCGCGGAAATCGGCGAGGTCGCGCCGGCGCGCACGTTAGCCGCGGAGCGAGCAATCGCCGCGGTGGCGGTAATGCCGCCAAAGAATGGCGCGATGATATTGCCCAGGCCCTGGCCGACCAGCTCGCTATTCGCTTTGTGTTTGGTGCCGGTCATACCATCGAGCACCACCGCGCAGAGCAGTGATTCAATGGCGCCCAGCATCGCCATAGAGAAGGCGGCAGGCAGCAGCGCGCGCAGCGACGACCAGCTCAGGGTGAACTCCGAGCCCGGCATATCCCACGGCAACACCAGCTGCGGCAGCAATTGCGGGATACCGTTGCCCTGGCTGCCATCGGCGAGGATATAGTGGAACTGCGAGCCGATGGTCGCCACATGTCCGCCGAGCAAATTAACGATGCCCATCACCGCACAGCCCGCCAGCAGCGCCGGCAGGTGCCCCGGCAGGCGGATGCCCAAACGCGGCCAGAAAATCAGAATACCCAGCGTCACGATACCGATGGCGGCATCGCCAACGTTAATTGTCGGCAGCGCCATCACCAGCGCGCCGACTTTCTGCAGATAGTGCTCTGGGACATGCGCCATCTGCAGACCAAGGAAGTCTTTAATTTGCATGGTACCGATGGTGATGCCGATACCGGAGGTAAAGCCAAGAGTGACTGAAAGCGGGATATATTCAATCAGACGGCCAAAGCGGGCGAGGCCGAAAAGGATTAAGAAGATACCCGACATTAGCGTCGCCACCAGCAAGCCGGCCAGGCCAAACTGTTGTGACACCGGATAGAGGATCACCACGAAGGCCGCGGTGGGGCCGGAAACGCTAAAGCGCGAACCGCCGGTCAGGGCGATGACAATCCCCGCCACCGCCGAGGTGTAGAGTCCATATTGAGGCGCTACGCCGCTGCCAATTGCTAACGCCATCGCCAGCGGGATAGCGATGATCCCGACGGTTATCCCGGCGATGAGATCGCGGGTAAAGCGCGATGCGGTGTACTTTTCTTTCCAGCAAGCGTCGATGAGGGCGCGGAAAGGCATCACATGTGAGGAAAATAATCTATTCACAATAATGTTTCATCCATGAGCGAATCATCTGTCAACTGAATGGCAGGTGAAGGAGGCATTAGTCATACAAATATGAACCAGAGACAAAAAAACCCGCCGCAGCGGGTTTTTCGGCTGGGCTCGATTAGTGCTCGAACATAGCGGAAATGGATTCTTCGTTGCTGATACGACGAATCGCTTCGGCCAGCATACCTGACAGGGTCAGGGTGCGGACTTTGTCCAGCGCTTTGATTTCCGGCGTCAGCGGAATGGTATCGCAGACGACGAATTCATCAATCACAGAGTTTTTAATGTTCTGGATAGCATTGCCGGAGAAGATCGGGTGAGTCGCGTAGGCGAAGACACGTTTCGCACCGCGCTCTTTCAGCGCTTCCGCGGCTTTACACAGGGTACCGCCGGTATCGATCATGTCATCAACCATCACGCAGTCACGGCCAGCGACGTCGCCGATGATATGCATCACCTGAGAAACGTTAGCGCGCGGGCGGCGTTTATCGATGATCGCCATGTCGGTATCGTTCAGCAGCTTCGCGATAGCGCGAGCGCGAACCACGCCGCCGATGTCCGGAGAAACCACGATCGGGTTGTCCAGATTCAGCTGCAGCATATCTTCGAGCAGAATTGGGCTACCGAATACGTTATCAACAGGAACATCAAAGAAGCCCTGAATCTGTTCAGCGTGCAGGTCAACGGTCAGTACGCGGTCAACGCCGACACTGGACAGGAAGTCAGCGACGACTTTAGCGGTGATTGGCACACGAGCGGAACGTACGCGACGGTCCTGGCGGGCATAGCCGAAGTAAGGGATAACAGCGGTGATACGACCTGCAGAAGCGCGACGCAGGGCATCAACCATAACAACCAATTCCATCAGGTTGTCATTGGTGGGAGCACAAGTGGACTGGATGATGAAAATATCACCACCGCGTACGTTTTCGTTGATTTGTACGCTGACTTCGCCGTCGCTAAAACGACCTACAGCGGCGTCGCCAAGAGAAGTGTACAGGCGGTTGGCAATACGTTGTGCTAGTTCCGGGGTGGCGTTACCAGCAAAAAGCTTCATATCAGGCACGAGAAGAACCTCAGGCATGCGTCCAGTGGTGGATGAAACGGGCCATAAAACTGTGCGGGCCGGCGCCATCTCATCCAGGCGGTGTATTAAAGAGCACGATGCAACGTCTGGAACAGGGTGACGTTGTCACCGATACTCTGTTTGCCCGGCAAACTTGCCGTTATTCATGCAAAAAGCAGAATTACTTCAGTAGGGCTTGCTTCAGCGGCGAGACATTAATTCCTCGCGCAACAAAGCCTTGCAGCCATTCCGGGGCTTTTTCCAGCACCTGACGAGCGGCGGATTCGGTGTCAAATTCAGCAAACACACAGGCTCCTGTGCCAGTCAGGCGCGACGGCGCGTATTCTAACAGCCAGGAAAGCGTTGCATCAACCTCACGAAAACGTTTTCTTGCGATAACCTCGCAATCGTTGCCGAATTCACAGTTTAGTAAGGTATTAATTGACCTGCTCGGGGTATTTCGTGGTAACTCCGGATCGCGAAAAATGATCGGCGTCGGGATACTCACGCCCGGGTGGGCGACCAGATACCATTTTTCCGGCGGATCGACCGGGGTGAGAATCTCGCCAACCCCTTCGGCAAACGCCGCGTGACCGCGAACGAAAACCGGGACATCGGCGCCGAGCTGTAGCCCAAGCGTCGCCAGCTGGTCTTCGCTAAGCCCGCAGCCCCACAGATGATTGAGGGCTACCAGCACCGTCGCGGCGTTAGAAGAGCCGCCGCCTAAGCCGCCGCCCATCGGCAGGCGTTTGTCGATGCTGATATCCGCGCCGCTGCCTGCGGGGAGTTGACCGTGAGACTCCGCCGCTGCCATCAGCAATCTGGCGGCGCGGATAATCAGGTTCTCTTCATCCGGCACGCCGGCGACCGGCGTTAACAACCGCAGTTTCCCGTCGCGGCGCGGTTCAATGGTCAGCGTGTCGCCATAGTCGAGAAACTGAAACAACGTCTGCAGCGTGTGATAACCATCGGCGCGTTGACCAGTGATATACAAAAACAGATTCAATTTTGCAGGGGCGGGCCAGCGACTCATCATTTCACAATCCAGTTATCCATTTTCAGCTTGATGCGCTGGCTGCCGTTGTTGAGTTCCATATTAGACGGCAGGGTGGGTTTGGTGTCGCTGGTGTAGCCGCTGTAGGTCACGTGCCAGGTTTTACCGTTCTGCGTGTAGTTGAGTTCGCGCAGGCGGTACTGGTCATCCAGCGAATAGTCGGTGGCATCGCCCGGCAGGCCGATAATCCACTGACGCAGGCTGTTAAGCGGGATCGGCATGCCGGTCAGGCGGCCAATCATCTCTTCGGCATCGGTGGCGTTGTAGGTTTGGCCTTTGTTGTCAATCAATTGGACGCCGCCCGGCTGCGCGGTTAATGACAGTTCGGTGCTGCCAAGCGGGTTGGTCAGCAGCAGGCGGTAGCGGTCCTGGCCGGTTTGTTGCCAGAAGAAACGGGCATACACTTTCTGCTCATCGGAAAGATAGGCAAACGCCCCGCGGGTCTGGAACTGGTTAAGGTTGCGGACATCCTGCTGGTGCTGGCGCCATTGCGGGGAGTCCGGGCTTTTGCCTGGCCCTTGCGGCGGAGTATTGATTGCACAGGCGGTCAGAACGAGGCTTGCCAACGGCAGCAGGCGGAACAGTCGATTCATAATGATGACAAATCCTTGATGTCTACAGTGAAATGCGGCGACTGATGGTTCGCACACCGATTTGTGTAGCGGGTTGCAATAATAACCCTTAATGCTAGCGTCGCTGGCCGATAGCGTCTACGTTCAAGTTGTCTGAAATCAAAAAATTACCGTTAGTGGCTATTAAGCCCTGACTATTACTCCAAAAGGGGGGCGTCTCTTTTATTGAGTACGCGCATCCTGTATGATGCGCTCAGACTAACCTTAGCAACGCTGGTACTATTCCCTCACCATGACCCTTTTAGCTCTTGGCATCAACCACAAAACAGCTCCGGTAGCGCTGCGAGAACGCGTAACGTTTTCGCCGGATACGCTCGACAAGGCGCTGGAGAGCTTATTGGCTCAGCCGATGGTGCAGGGCGGGGTGGTGCTATCAACCTGTAATCGCACGGAGCTGTATCTCAGCGTTGAAGAGCAGGACAACCTGCAGGAAGCGCTGATCCGCTGGCTATGTGACTTCCACGGCCTGAATGAAGAAGACCTACGTAAAAGTCTTTATTGGCATCAGGATAACGACGCCGTCAGCCATCTGATGCGTGTCGCCAGCGGCCTGGATTCACTCGTGCTTGGCGAGCCGCAAATCCTCGGGCAGGTGAAAAAAGCGTTTGCGGATTCCAGCCGCGGCCATCTGAACGTCAGCGAACTGGAGCGTATGTTCCAGAAATCGTTTTCGGTAGCTAAGCGTGTACGGACCGAAACCGATATCGGCGCCAGCGCCGTTTCTGTTGCTTTCGCCGCCTGTACGCTGGCGCGACAAATTTTTGAATCGCTCTCCAGCGTCACGGTGTTACTGGTTGGCGCGGGGGAAACTATCGAACTGGTCGCCCGCCATCTGCGCGAACATAACGTTCGCAAAATGGTGATTGCCAACCGCACCCGTGAACGCGCCCAGGCGCTGGCGGATGAAGTCGGCGCGGAAGTTATCGCCCTCAGCGATATCGACGAGCGTTTAAAAGACGCCGATATTATTATCAGTTCTACCGCCAGCCCGCTGCCGATCATCGGCAAAGGGATGGTCGAGCGCGCGCTGAAGGCGCGCCGCAATCAGCCGATGCTGCTGGTGGATATCGCGGTGCCCCGCGACGTCGAGCCGGAAGTCGGCAAGCTGGCCAACGCCTATCTGTACAGCGTTGATGACCTGCAAAATATCATTCAGCACAATCTGGCGCAGCGTAAGGCCGCGGCGGTGCAGGCGGAATCGATCGTCGAGCAGGAAACCAGCGAATTTATGGCCTGGCTGCGCGCCCAAAGCGCCAGCGAGACTATCCGCGAATATCGTTCCCAATCCGAGCAGGTTCGCGAGGAGCTGACGGCGAAAGCGCTTGCCGCGCTGGAGCAGGGCGGCGATGCGCAGGAAATTATGCAAGATCTGGCCCGTAAGCTGACCAACCGCCTGATCCACGCTCCAACCAAATCTCTTCAGCAGGCTGCCCGTGACGGGGATGATGAACGCCTGCATATTCTGCGCAACAGCCTCGGGCTGGAATAGCGCACATTTCTCTATTTAAAGACAGGGTGAATTCACGCCTATGAAGCCTTCTATTGTTGCTAAACTGGAAGCTCTGTACGAACGCCATGAAGAAGTTCAGGCGCTGCTTGGCGACGCCGCCACCATTGCCGACCAGGACCGTTTCCGCGCGCTGTCGCGCGAATATGCGCAGCTTGGCGATGTTGCCCGCTGCTATACCGACTGGCGCCAGGTGCAGGACGATATCGAAACCGCGCAGATGATGCTCGACGATCCGGAAATGCGCGAAATGGCGCAGGAAGAGCTGCGCGATGCCAAAGAAAAAAGCGAAGCGCTGGAACAACAGCTGCAGGTGTTGCTGCTGCCGAAAGATCCGGACGATGAACGTAACGCTTTTGTCGAAGTTCGCGCCGGTACCGGCGGCGATGAAGCGGCGCTGTTCGCCGGGGATCTCTTCCGCATGTACACCCGCTACGCCGAAGCCCGCCGCTGGCGGGTCGAAATCATGAGCGCCAACGAAGGCGAACATGGCGGATTTAAAGAAGTGATTGCCAAGATCAGCGGCGATGGCGTCTATGGGCGGCTGAAATTTGAATCCGGCGGCCATCGCGTCCAGCGCGTTCCGGCGACCGAATCCCAGGGGCGTATCCACACCTCCGCCTGTACCGTGGCGGTGATGCCGGAGCTGCCGGAAGCCGAAATGCCGGATATCAACCCGGCGGACCTGCGTATTGATACCTTCCGCTCCTCGGGCGCGGGCGGTCAGCACGTCAACACCACCGACTCCGCTATCCGTATTACCCACTTGCCGACCGGTATCGTCGTTGAGTGTCAGGACGAACGTTCACAGCATAAAAACAAAGCCAAGGCGCTGTCGGTGCTGGGCGCGCGTATTCGCGCCGCCGAAGTCGCCAAGCGTCAGCAGGCGGAAGCGTCTACCCGCCGTAACCTGCTGGGCAGCGGCGACCGCAGCGACCGCAATCGTACCTACAACTTCCCACAGGGGCGCGTGACCGACCACCGTATCAACCTGACTCTTTACCGTCTGGATGAAACCATGGAAGGCAAACTGGATATGCTGATCGAACCGATTGTGCAGGAATTCCAGGCTGACCAGCTGGCGGCGCTTTCCGAGCAGGAATGATGACCTTTCGACAGTGGCTTACTCAGGCAATAGCCCGGCTCGGCGCGAGCGACAGCCCGCGTCGCGACGCCGAGATCTTACTGGGGCACGTCACCGGCAAAGCGCGGACCTGGATCCTCGCTTTTGACGAAACCGTATTGACGGCGGAACAGTTGGCGGAGCTGGAAGCATTGCTGGCGCGCCGCGCCAACGGCGAGCCGGTGGCTCATCTGGTTGGTCAGCGCGAGTTCTGGTCGCTGCCGCTGTTTGTCTCGCCGGCGACGCTGATCCCGCGGCCCGACACCGAATGCCTGGTCGAGCAGGCGCTGGTACGCTTGCCGCAGACGGCCTGCCGTATCCTGGATCTTGGCACCGGCACCGGCGCTATCGCCCTGGCGTTGGCCAGCGAGCGGGCGGACTGCAAGGTCACTGCCGTTGATTTTATACCTGACGCCGCGGCGCTCGCCGCGCGCAATGCCGCCCATCTCGCTCTCAACAACGTGACCGTGCTGCAGAGCGACTGGTTTAGCGCGCTCAAGGGGCAGAGGTTCGCGATGATTGTCAGTAATCCCCCCTATATCGATGAAACCGATCCGCATCTTGCCGAGGGCGATGTCCGCTTTGAGCCGAGAACGGCATTGGTCGCCGCCGACCAGGGGCTGGCCGATTTAGCGCATATCATCCGTGAAGGGCGTCAGTACTTGTTACCCAACGCTTATATGCTACTGGAGCATGGCTGGAAGCAGGGCGAGGCGGTACGCGCATTGTTTAATGAAGCAGGTTATCTCGATGTCGAGACCTGCCGCGATTATGGCGATAACGAACGTCTGACTCTCGGGCGTTGGCCGCACAAGGAGCAAGCCGGCGAATGAATTTATTTACAGCAGTACTCTATTTGCATATTGCCTGCGTGGTGACATCCGTCGGGCTTTTCGTGCTGCGTTACTGGTGGACCTACAGCGGCAGCGCGATGCTCAACCAGCGCTGGGTGCGTATCGCGCCGCATTGTAGCGATACGCTGCTGTTTCTCAGCGGCGCGGGATTAATGGCGATTACGCACTATCTGCCGTTTACCGAAGATGGCGCATGGCTGACTGAAAAGCTGTTTGGCGTTATCATTTACATCGCATTAGGATTTATTGCGTTGGGCCGACGTCGCCCACGCCGCCAGCAGACCCGGTTCATCGCCTTTCTGCTGGCGCTGGTGGTGTTGTTCTTCATCGTTCAACTCGCCATCACAAGAATACCGTTACTGGGGTAAGGCATGAGGTCATTAGCTGATTTCGAATTTAACAAAGCGCCATTATGCGAAGGCATGGTCCTCATTTCTGAATTGATCCGCGACGACTTTCCGACGCACTTTGTGCAGGATGAGCTGCAGCGGTTGTTAACACTGGCGCAGGAAGAGATTGCCACCTCCTGGGATCAGGAGCGTCAGCTCGACCGGCTGCTGGAATTGTTCTATCACGAGTGGGGCTTCGGCGCGTCGCAGGGCATTTATCGTCTGTCCGATGCGTTATGGCTGGATAAAGTGCTGGTGAATCGCCAGGGGAGCGCCGTGTCGCTGGGGGCGATTCTGTTATGGATTGCCCAGCGTCTGGATTTACCGGTGGTACCGGTTATTTTCCCCACGCAGATGCTGCTGCGCGCCGACCCGGAAGCCAGCGAAGAGATGTGGTTGATTAATCCATTCAACGGCGAGACGCTTGATGAACACACGCTCGAGGTGTGGCTGAAGGGGAATATCAGCCCGGTGGCCGAGCTGTTCAATGAAGATCTCGATGAGGCCGATAACGCCGAAGTGATCCGCAAACTGCTCGATACGCTGAAATCGGCGTTGATGGAAGAGCGGCAGATGGAGCTGGCCCTACGCGCCAGCGAAGCGCTGCTGCAGTTTAATCCCGAAGACCCGTATGAAATTCGCGACCGCGGGCTTATCTATGCCCAACTGGAGTGCGATCACGTGGCGCTGCTGGATCTCAATTATTTCGTTGAGCAGTGTCCGGAGGATCCGATTAGCGAGATGATCCGTGCGCAGATCAACACGATTTCACATAAACAAATTACATTGCATTAGTCTGGAACCATTCCGGTTACACCCTGATAAGGCGATCTTATGAAACAAAAAGTGGTTAGCATTGGTGATATCAACGTAGCAAACGACCTGCCGTTCGTGCTGTTTGGCGGAATGAACGTGCTGGAGTCCCGCGATCTTGCGATGCGTATCTGCGAACATTATGTGACCGTCACGCAAAAGCTGGGCATTCCGTATGTGTTCAAAGCCTCTTTTGATAAAGCCAACCGTTCTTCCATCCACTCCTATCGTGGGCCGGGTCTGGAAGAAGGGATGAAGATTTTCCAGGAGCTGAAGCAGACCTTCGGCGTGAAAATCATCACCGACGTCCACGAAGCCAGCCAGGCGCAGCCGGTGGCCGACGTGGTTGACGTGATCCAGCTGCCGGCGTTCCTCGCGCGTCAGACTGACCTGGTAGAAGCGATGGCTAAAACCGGCGCTGTCATCAACGTCAAGAAACCGCAATTCGTCAGCCCGGGCCAGATGGGCAACATCGTTGATAAATTTATTGAAGGCGGGAACGACAAAGTGATCCTGTGCGATCGCGGCGCTAATTTCGGCTACGACAACCTGGTCGTTGATATGCTCGGCTTCGGCGTAATGAAGAAAGCGTCCAACAACTCGCCGGTCATCTTTGACGTGACCCACGCCCTGCAGTGCCGCGACCCGTTTGGCGCTGCTTCAGGCGGTCGCCGCGCTCAGGTGACGGAACTGGCTCGCGCCGGGATGGCGGTGGGTATCGCCGGTCTGTTCATTGAAGCGCATCCGGATCCGGATCACGCGAAATGTGACGGCCCGTCCGCGCTGCCGCTGGCTAAACTGGAACCGTTCCTGAAGCAAATGAAAGCGATCGACGATCTGGTGAAAAGCTTCGACGAGCTGGATACCAGCAACTAAGTTTCGCTGAGCTGTAAAAAAGCCTGCCGGTTTCGCCGCCGACAGGCTTTTTTTTGGGCTTTATTACTGATTACCCGGTCAGGCAAATATCGTCATCAGGTAGGCGGCGAACAGCGCCAGATGTGCCGCGCCGTTAAGGACATTGGTGCGCCCGGTTGAGAACGAAATATGGCACAGCACCAGCGATGCCACCATCACCACCATTTCCGGCGCTCCCAAACCGAAGCGGAGTTCATTGCCGGTAAGGAAAGCGATAAGCGTGACGACAGGCACCGTCAGGGAAATCGTCGCCAGCACCGAACCGAAGAACAAATTCATCGCGCGCTGTACCTGGTTGTTCAGCACCGCTTTCAAGGCGCCGAGTCCTTCCGGCGAGAGAATCAATAGCGCCACCAGGAAACCGGTAAAGGCCACCGGCGCGTTCATGCTGGTCAACAGCGTTTCCAGTGGATTAGCGTTCATTTTGGTAACGGCGATAACCGCAACCAGGTGTACCAGTAACCAGGCCGTGTGCCAGCCGCTGCTATGCGCCGAGGGCTTACCGTGATGCGGGTCGTCATCGTCGCTGTCATCTTCATGCTCGTACACAAACAGGCTCTGGTGCGTTTTGGTCTGAATGAGCAGGAATACGCCATACATGGCGGCGGAAATCAGCGCCACCAGTAGCGCCTGGCCGGTGCTGAAATTGGCGCCCGGTAACGCCATCGGGAATACCAGTACGATAATCGCCAGCGGGAAGAGGGCGATCAGATACTGCTTGATACCAAACAAATTCATATACTGCGTGGCGAATTTACGTCCGCCCAGCAGTAAAGAGAAGCCGACCAGACCGCCGGTGACGATCATAATGATTGAATATAACGTATCGCGCATTAGCGTTGGCGCGGCGTCGCCGGTCGCCATTAATGCGGAAATGAGGCTCACTTCAAGAATGACCACTGACAGGCTCAAAATTAATGAACCATAGGGCTCGCCGAGGCGGTGAGCAAGAACGTCGGCATGGCGAACCACGCTAAATGCGCTACTCAGAATCCCGACCAGCGCCAGAATATTAATCGCAACGACCACTGGTAGTGATTGACTGCTTCCCCAGAGAAACAGCACCACCAGTGCTAAAACCGGAAAAACGAGGGAGGTCTCCTTGTGGCGGGTCTTAACCGCCTCATGTGCATGTGTCATGAACCATCTCCATTTATGCAGGTGTTATAATTATAGATAACGTAAGTTGATAAAATAACAGACATTGATAGGTTTAATTTGTATTTTTACTTAAATTTACCACTCTTGCATAAGAAATTCGTTGGTCTGCTAAAAAAGGCTGTTACGTATGTTTTATACATATTTTTCAGATGATTACTAAAATTCATTTCTCAATATTCCTGTCATTTGCCAACCCGGGAATTGTGTTCCAGACTTAGCTTTTACCCTGATTCTGGAGGTCATTATGCCTTACCGTAGTAAACAAGAACTTCCCGATAGCGTTCAGCACGTCTTGCCGGAACACGCGCAGGAAATTTATAAAGAAGCTTTCAATAGCGCGTGGGATCAATATAAAGATAAAGCCGACCGTCGCGATGATGCCAGCCGTGAGGAGACGGCGCATAAAGTCGCCTGGGCGGCGGTGAAAAATGATTATCAAAAAGGCGATGACGACAAATGGCATAAGAAAAAGTAATCACTTTTGCGATCTAATTTTTTGTCAGTCCCCTTGTCAACGCTCCGTTAATTGCTTATTGAGTAATAAAGCTGGATAATAATTCAGCAATATTCACGGATGGCACAGATTATCGCCGGGAAGCAGGCAGTGGCGGAGGTAGTAGAAAGTGTTAACTCGTGATTTCTTAATGAATGCGGATTGTAAAACGGCGTTTGGCGCGATTGAGGAATCGCTGCTGTGGTCGGCGGAGCAGCGGGCGGCCTCGTTGGCGGCGACTCTGGCCTGTCGTCCGGATAACGGTTCGGTGTGGATTTTCGGCTACGGTTCGTTGATGTGGAACCCGGCGCTGGAATACAGCGAATCCTGCACCGGTACGCTGCCGGGTTGGCATCGCGCATTTTGCCTGCGCCTGACCGCCGGTCGCGGCAGCGCACATCAGCCGGGCAGGATGTTGGCGTTGAAGGAAGGCGGGCGTACCACCGGCGTGGCCTATCGTCTGCCGGATGAGACGCTGGAGCAAGAGTTGACGCTTCTGTGGAAGCGGGAAATGATCACCGGCTGCTATTTGCCAACCTGGTGCCGTCTTGAGCTGGACGATGGGCGTACGGTGAATGCGCTGGTGTTTATTATGGATCCGCGCCACCCACTGTATGAATCTGATACCAGCGCACAAACCATCGCGCCGCTGATAGCCCGCGCCAGCGGGCCGCTCGGCACCAATGCCCAGTATCTCTTTTCGTTGGATCAGGAATTACGCAAGCTTGGCATGCGCGACGCCAGTCTTGACGATCTGATTATCCAGGTGCGACATCTGGTCGGCGAGGCGAGCCAACCTGGGCTCGCATAAAACGCCCGGTCTACCGGACGTGGAGATTCAGGCGGGAACGTAGCTAATGGAGTGCTCGAGGGACTGACTATGGCTGTCGATCAGCACGTTCCAGGTGCCGCTGTAGGGCACGGTGAGATAAGCGCTGTCCCTGTCCTGCACGCTAAAAATATCGGCGTGGCTGTCGCCGGCGGCCTTGGCGCTCATTAAGTGAATATGACAGCGCTCTGAACAGCGCACCACCAGCGTATCACCGCCGAATAACGTTAAACTTGCTTTTACCATTGCCATTTTCATACCCCGTTTCTGTCTCTGAATTCATCAACCCGCGCGTGATATCGTTCACACTTTGCTCGTTGCATAACACCAAAGGGGGAGCATGTGGATGATGATTTCGATCAACAAAATGGATAACGATTAAACAAAAATGACAATCTTCCTGAAAGCGTTCAGCTGGCGTACTTTTGCATCAGCAATAGCCACCAGCCTGACATTTAATCCTGTTAATGGCGGTTACTTCAGAAGGTCAGCACTTTATCCGCCGCCAGCGTCCACTGCGCCAGCTCGACCAGCGTTCCCACTTCCACGCCATCTACTAATGGCAAATGGGTGATCCCGCGTCCGTCCGTACAGGTCTTGCAGAGTTTTACCGGCACATTCTGCGCGGTGAGGATCTCCAGCATCTGCTGGATGTTATAGCCTTCCGCCGGTTTCTGTCCGCGAAGCCCGGCGGTCACCGCATCGGACATTAAAAACAGCTTCAGATCGAGGTCTGACTCCTGCTCACGCAGGGCGATAGCCAGGCGCAGGCTATTAAACAAGGATTCACTGCCGTAAGCGGCTCCGTTGGCGACAATCACAATACGTTGCATAAAGACTCCTTTTATCAGGCACGGTTATTGCTTAGCTTTACCTAAAGACGTAATTCGGGAGGGGGTATGAATAATACGACCGGCATGACGCCTGAAGCAATCGGCTGGTTTCATTATGCGCGCCAACTACAAAAACAGCAGCTCCGTCAGCTAACGCAGCAAGGGACGCTGGCGAGCGAAATAAGTGGGTTGGTCCATATGCTGCAGTGCGAACGCGGCGCCTCCAATATGTGGCTCTCTTCCGAGGGCCGCTTGTATGACGCCGAGCGTCGGGCGGGCGGGGCGCTGGTGGACGCGCGCTTAAGCGCTTTTTATGCCGCGCTGCAACCGGCGCGGGAATCCGCCAGCAGCGCGCTGTGTTGGCGTATAGCCAGCGCGGTGTGGTATCTGGCGCAGCTTCCGGCGCTGCGAGCGGCGGTGCAAGGCCGCGCGGTGGACGCTCAGGAGGCCACTCAGCGCTTTAGCCGTATTATTCGCCATTTATTGAATATTGTGCCGCAGTTGAATGACACCATAGACGATCCGCAGATCGCCGGGCGCATGGTCGCCCTGTACAGCTTTATGCAGGGTAAAGAGCTGGCGGGCCAGGAGCGCGCGCTGGGAGCGTTGGGCTTCGCGCGCGGCCAATTTAACGGCGAGCTCCGTCAGCAGTTGGTTGACCGCATTGACGGTCAGCAGCCCTGTTTTGACAGCTTTCAGGCGCTCTCCGGTCTGCCGCGGGCGCTTGAGCTGCTGCAGGGTTGCGAAGCCGGGCGCGAGATTGAGCAACTGCGGCGCATAGCCTGTACCCGCCAGCCCTCGGCGGACGAAGGGGCCGCGGCGCAGCGCTGGTTTAGCCTGCAAACTGAACGGCTAGAGCAGATGCGCAGTCTGGAGGAGGTGTTGATTGCCGACCTGCTCAGCGCGACCCGGCAACTGCTCGAACGTGGAGAAGACGATATGCCGCCGCTGCAATGGCCTGAAGAAGAGTGCGGCGATAGCCTGACTTTGCGCCTGGATAAGCAGCTGCTGCCGCTGGTCCGCCAGCAGGCGTGGGAACTTGAGCAACTCTCCGGCCAACTGGCCTCGCTGCAAGCCGCGTTTGAGGAGCGCAAGATTATAGATAAAGCGAAATCGCTGCTGATGAGCCATCAGGGAATGCAGGAAGAACAGGCCTGGCAGGCGTTGCGTAAAATGGCGATGGATAAGAACCAGCGGATGGTCGAAATCGCCCGCGCGCTGCTGACGGTGAAAGCTCTGCTGCCGGACTCATCGTCAAATTGAATGCACAATCAGCGGGCAGGCATTGCCTGACGATGGTGCAATAGTTGACGCGGAGAGCGGTAAAACAACGTCTGGCGGGCAATAACACAAATTGGCATCCGCTTTGCATTACTGAACTTGAGTGAATCAACAATTTGAGACAACGGACCAATGGCGGTCTGAAGGTCTCTGGATAAAGGCGTCCTGCGGTGCGAAAGCACTGCCGGGCGCTTTTTTTTGCGCGTTCTGGAGCGGCTATGGGCGATAAAGTTTTCATTTCACGACGGCGCTTTTTGCAGGCCGGGGCGGCGCTGAGCGGCGCTATGCTGCTGCCCGGCGTGATGCAGGCGGCGTGGGCGGCGGGTTCCGATAAGCCGGAGTTGGCCACCGTGCGGGTCGGATTCATCCCGCTAACCGACTGCGCGCCGCTGGCGATTGCGGCATTGAAAGGATTCGATAAAAAGTATGGCATCAGCCTGCAGCCAAGTAAGGAGGCCAGCTGGGCGGCGGTGCGCGATAAGCTGGTCGCCGGCGAACTCGATGCGGCGCATATCCTCTACGGCATGCTGTATGGCCTTGAGCTAGGTATTGCCGGCAAACCGCAGCAGATGGCCAACCTGATGACCCTGAACCGCAACGGTCAGGCGATCACCCTCTCTAGTGACCTACAGGCGCAAGGCGTGAGCGATGGTCATGGGCTCAAGCGGCTGATCGACCAAAAAGCGCCGGGCAGCTACACCTTCGCCCACACCTTTCCTACCGGCACCCATGCGATGTGGCTCTATTACTGGCTGGCGAACGCCGGTATCGACCCCTTCGCCGATGTGCGCATGGTGGTCGTGCCGCCGCCGCAAATGGTGATGAACATGCGCATCGGCAATATGGTTGGCTTCTGCGTTGGCGAACCGTGGAACGCGCGAGCGATCAACGATCGCATCGGCTTTACGGCGGCAACCAGCCAGCAGATCTGGGCGGATCATCCGGAAAAAATCCTCGGCGCGCGCAGCGATTGGGTGGCGCGCTATCCAAATACCGCAAGGGCGCTGGTGGCGGCGCTGCTGGAGGCCCAGCGCTGGATTGAAGCGTCTGCCGACAACACCCGCGAAACCGCGCGGATCCTCGCCAGACGGGCGTGGCTCAACACCAAAGAACAGTACCTTAGCGGGCGCATGCTTGGCGAATACGACAATGGCATCGGCAAACGCTGGCGCGACGCTCATCCCATGCGCTTCTTCCAGCAGGGGGAAGCCAGCTATCCGTGGCTCTCCGACGGCATGTGGTTCTTAACCCAATTCCGCCGCTGGGGCCTGCTGAAAAGCGCGCCGGATTATCAGGCGGTAGCGCAGCGTATCAACCGCATCGACCTGTGGAAAGAGGCGGCCCAGGCCGTGGGCGGCATCACTGCGCCAACGCAAACGTTACGCAGCAGCACGCTGCTGGACGGCAAAGTGTGGAACGGCGCCGACCCGGAAGGGTACGCCGCCAGTTTCGCCATTCAACATAAGGGGGCATGAGATGAAACCAGCCATTAACACTCAGCCGCGTGCGCAGACCTCAACCGCGCCGGGCGAAATCATTGTCCTGCCGCCGCTGCAGGTGCGCAAAGCTACGCCGTCCGCCAGGCGCTGGCTGAACGCCGCACTGCAGCGTCTACTGCCGCCGCTACTGGGCCTGGCTCTGCTGCTGCTCGGCTGGCAGCTGGCGGCGATTGGCGCGAAAGGCTTCCCGACGCCGCTGAGCACTCTGGATTCGGCGCTGACGCTGTTTTCCGACCCCTTCTACCGCGACGGACCGAACGATATGGGCATCGGCTGGAACGTGCTGGCTTCGCTACAGCGGGTCGCGGTGGGCTTTGGTTTAGCGGCGCTGGGCGGTATTCCGCTGGGCTTTCTTATCGGCCGCTCGCTGTTCTTTGCGCGAATGTTTAACCCGCTCATCGCGCTGCTGCGCCCGGTGAGTCCGCTGGCGTGGTTACCGATTGGCCTGCTGCTGTTCCAGAAGGCGGAACCGGCTTCCAGCTGGACCATTTTTATCTGCTCTATCTGGCCGATGGTCATTAACACCGCGGAAGGCGTCAAGCGTATCCCGCAGGACTATCTCAATGTGGCTCGCGTGCTGCAGCTGTCGGAATGGACGGTGATGCGCAAAATCCTCTTTCCGGCAGTGCTGCCCGCGGTATTAACCGGCGTGCGGCTGTCGATAGGCATTGCCTGGCTGGTGATCGTCGCCGCCGAGATGCTGACCGGCGGGTTGGGTATCGGGTTTTGGATCTGGAATGAATGGAACAACCTCAATGTGGAAAACATCATCATCGCCATCGTCATTATCGGCGTTGTCGGCCTGCTGCTAGAACAGGGGCTCATATTGCTCGCCCGCCGCTTCAGCTGGCAGGAAAAATAAGGAGTCGCTATGAAACCATTAATTCAGGTACAGGCCGTCAGTCAACGCTTTAACACCGCCAGCGGCGAGTTCCTGGCGCTGCAAAACGTCTCTTTTGATATTCACGAAGGGGAAACCATCAGCCTGATTGGCCACTCCGGATGCGGCAAATCCACGCTATTGAATCTGATTGCCGGGATTACCCAGCCCACTGAGGGCGGGCTGCTATGCGATAACCGTGAAATTTCCGGCCCGGGACCGGAGCGGGCGGTGGTGTTCCAGAACCATTCGCTGCTGCCATGGCTGAGCTGTTTTGACAACGTGGCGCTGGCGGTGGATCAGGTGTTTCGCCGCACCATGAGCAAGGCAGAGCGCCGGGAGTGGATCGAACACAATTTACAGCGAGTACAGATGGGGCACGCGCTGCACAAACGGCCGGGGGAGATCTCCGGCGGTATGAAACAGCGGGTTGGCATCGCGCGCGCGCTGGCGATGAAGCCAAAAGTGTTACTGCTTGATGAGCCTTTTGGCGCGCTGGACGCGCTCACCCGAGCCCATCTGCAGGACGCGGTAATGCACATCCAGCAGGAACTGAACACCACCATTGTCGTGATCACCCACGACGTCGATGAAGCGGTGCTGCTTTCCGACCGGGTGTTAATGATGACCAATGGACCGGCCGCGACGATCGGCGAGATCCTTGACGTTAATCTGCCGCGTCCGCGTAACCGGGTCCAGCTGGCGGAAGATAACCACTACCACCATCTGCGTCAGCAGATCCTCCATTTCCTCTACGAAAAGCAGCCGAAAGCGGCCTAAGGCGGAATGATGCGGCGACTGGTAATTATCGGCAACGGTATGGCGGCAACCCGGCTGGCAGAGAAGCTGGCGGCGCGCGCGCAGGGGCGTTTCATCATCACGCTTATCGGCGATGAACCGCAGCCGGCCTACAACCGCATTCAGCTCTCGCCGGTACTCGGCGGGGAAAAAACGGCGGCGCAAATCCAACTGCTGCCGACGGAGTGGTACGCCCAGCA
This sequence comes from Klebsiella sp. CN_Kp088, assembly GCF_040064335.1. Taxonomy (NCBI): domain Bacteria; kingdom Pseudomonadati; phylum Pseudomonadota; class Gammaproteobacteria; order Enterobacterales; family Enterobacteriaceae; genus Klebsiella; species Klebsiella sp. CN_Kp088. The sequence goes on from NZ_JBEAIQ010000037.1 coordinate 44,522, forward strand.
TGGTGTCCGCGTGCGGCTTGGCGAGGCGGTCAGCGAAGTGGATGTCGCGGGGCGGAGGCTGCGCGTCGGCGGCGACTGGCTGGTATGGGATGAACTGGTGTTCGCCACCGGGTCGCAGCCGTTTATCCCGTCGCTGCCGGGTATTGAGCGCCCGCAGGTATTCGCCTTTCGCACCCTGGCGGATGTTAAAGACATCCTGGCAGTCCCCGGCCCGGCGGTGGTAATCGGCGGTGGCGTATTGGGCGTGGAGGTCGCGGCGGCGCTGCGCCGTCACGGTGGGGAAGTGACGCTACTCCATCGCGGTAGCGGTTTGATGGAGCCGCTTACCGATGCTTTTGCCGCGGAACAGTTAAAACAACAGCTTGAGGCACGCGGCATCCGCTGCGAGCTGGAGAGCCGAATTGCCGCTATTGACGAGCAGCATGTGCGGCTGGAGGACGGGCGCGCTTTTGCCGCCAGCCGGGTGGTGTTGGCCACCGGAGTGCGGCCGGATATCCGTCTGGCGGCGCGCAGCGGCGTAGCCTGCCAGCGGGGGATTATCGTCGACCGCCGGATGGCGACCTCGCTGCCGGGGATCAGCGCTATCGGCGAGTGTTGTGAGATTGACGGCCAAACCTGGGGGCTGGTGGCTCCCTGCTTGCGCCAGGCCGATGTGTTAGTTGAACGCCTGTGCGGGGTTCCCGGCGAAGAATTCAGCTGGCAGGACGGCGGCACCCGGCTGAAGGTCACCGGTATCGAGTTTTTTAGCGCCGGCGAACAGCGGGCCGGCGAGCAGGACCAGATCTACAGCAGTTGGGACCCCATCGATCGCCACTACCGTCGCCTGCTGATCCGCGATGGCCGGCTGCACGGCGTGCTGCTGCTGGGCGACTGCCAGCAGGCGGCGCCGCTTACCGCGCAGCTCGGCAGCGATAGGTCTCCTTCAGCGGAGTGGCTTTTTGACCCTTCTATAACGCAGCCGCGGGCTGCAGGAAAAATGACGATGACTAAACCTGTATTAGTGCTGGTCGGACACGGTATGGTCGGCCACCATTTTCTTGAGCAATGCGTGAGCCGGAACCTGCACCAGCAGTACCGTATCGTGGTCTTTGGCGAAGAGCGCTATGCCGCCTATGACCGGGTTCATCTCTCGGAATATTTCGCCGGGCGCAGCGCAGAGTCGCTATCGCTGGTAGAGGGAGACTTTTTTAGCCAGTACGGGATTGAGCTGCGGCCAGGAGAGACGATCGCGGAAATCGATCGTCCGGCGCGAATCGTGCGCGATGCCCACGGCCATGAAACCCATTGGGATAAGCTGGTGCTGGCGACCGGCTCCTATCCCTTCGTGCCGCCAATCCCCGGTAACGATGAAGAAGGCTGCTTCGTCTATCGTACGCTTGACGATCTTGACCGCATTGCCGCCCGCGCCGCCACTGCGCAGAGCGGGGTGGTCATCGGAGGCGGGCTGTTGGGGCTGGAAGCCGCCAACGCGTTAAAACAGTTAGGGCTTAAGACCCATGTGGTGGAGTTCGCCGCCAATCTGATGGCGGTGCAGCTGGATAACGGCGGCGCGGCGATGCTGCGGGAGAAAATTCTCGATCTAGAGGTTGGCGTGCACACCAGCAAAGCGACAACGGCGATAGTGCGCACCGCCGACGGGCTGCAGCTTAACTTCGCCGATGGCGGCACGCTGCAGACCGATATGGTGGTCTTTTCCGCCGGGATCCGCCCGCAGGATGCGCTGGCGCGCGGCGCAGGCCTGGCAATCGGCGAACGCGGCGGTATCGGTATCGATGACCACTGCCGGACCTCGGACGCAGATATATTGGCGATTGGCGAATGCGCGCTGTGGGACAACAAAATTTATGGCCTGGTGGCGCCGGGCTACCACATGGCGCGCACCGCGGCGGCGCAGTTGGCCGGCGAAACCGCCCGCTTTAGCGGCGCCGATATGAGCACCAAACTCAAACTGCTCGGCGTGGATGTAGCGTCGTTTGGCGATGCTCACGGACGTACAGCTGGTTGCCAGAGCTATCAATGGACCGATGGTCCGCGGCAGATCTACAAAAAGATCGTTGTCAGCGCTGATGGCAAAACGCTGCTGGGCGGCGTATTGGTGGGCGATGCCGGTGACTACGCGACGCTGTTGCAGATGATGCTGAACGGCATGGCGCTACCGTCTCGTCCGGAAAGTCTGATCCTCCCGGCCATGGATGGGGCCACGACGAAAGCGCTGGGGGTGGCGGCGCTGCCGGATAGCGCGCAGATTTGCTCTTGCCATAACGTCAGTAAGGGAGACATTTGCCAGGCGGTCAGCGCCGGAGCGGGCGATATGGCGGCGATAAAAAGCTGCACTAAAGCGGCGACCGGCTGCGGGGGCTGTAGCGCGCTGGTCAAACAGGTGATGGAACACCAGCTTACCGGGCAGGGCGTCGAGGTTAAAAAAGATATCTGCGAGCATTTTCCGTGGTCGCGGCAGGAGATCTATCATCTGGTACGAGTCAACCACATCCATACCTTCGATCAGCTCATTAGCCGTTACGGGCAGGGCCACGGCTGTGAAGTGTGTAAACCGCTGGTGGCGTCGGTACTGGCCTCCTGCTGGAATGAGTATCTGCTGAAACCGGCGCATTTGCCGCTGCAGGACACCAACGATCGCTACTTCGCCAATATTCAGAAAGACGGCACTTACTCGGTGGTGCCGCGGATGGCCGCAGGCGAAGTGACACCGGATGGGCTTATCGCTATCGGCCAGATCGCCAAACGTTACCAGCTGTACAGTAAAGTGACCGGAGGACAGCGTATCGACCTGTTTGGCGCGCGGCTGGAGCAACTGCCGGACATCTGGCGCGAACTGGCGGCGGCGGGATTTGAAACCGGACACGCCTACGGCAAATCATTACGCACGGTAAAATCCTGCGTCGGCTCGACCTGGTGCCGCTATGGGGTTCAGGATTCAACGGGGCTGGCGGTAAGGCTTGAACATCGTTACAAGGGGCTGCGCGCGCCGCACAAAATCAAAATGGCGGTCTCGGGCTGTACCCGCGAATGTGCCGAAGCGCAAGGTAAAGACATCGGGGTTATTGCGACTGAAAAGGGCTGGAATCTTTACGTCTGCGGCAACGGCGGGATGAAACCGCGCCATGCGGACCTCTTTGCGAGTGACCTTGATGACGCCACCCTAATCCGTACCGTCGATCGGTTGTTGATGTTTTATATTCGCACCGCCGACCGCCTGCAGCGCACCAGTAGCTGGATGGATAATCTTGAAGGCGGCGTGGCGTATCTACGCGAGGTGATCTTGCACGATAGTCTCGGTATCGGCGATGAGCTGGAGCAGGAGATGGCGCGGGTGGTGGATAGCTACCAGTGCGAATGGCAGACCACCCTGAACGACCCACAGCGGCTGGCGCTATTCCGTTCCTACGTTAACAGCGATGAGGCCGATGAGGCGGTGCAGCGGCAAATCCTGCGTGGTCAGCCGCAGCTGGTGGCGCCGCAAGGGCTTGGGCAACCGGCCCTGCCGTCGCGGCCGTGGCAGGCGATCTGCGATCTGGACGCGATCCCGCCGCAGGCGGGGATCGGCGCGCGCCTCGGCGAGCGGCAAATTGCGCTGTTCCGCTTCGGCGAGCAAGTTTATGCGCTGGATAACCAGGAACCCGGCAGCGAGGCCAACGTGTTATCGCGCGGCATTTTAGGCGACGCGGGCGGCGAGCCGATCGTTATTTCGCCGCTGTATAAACAGCGGATTCGCTTGCGAGATGGTCGCTTGTACGACAGCGGCGAGCCGTCGGTGCGCGCGTGGCCGGTGAAGATCGAACAGGGCAAAGTGTGGGTCGGCAACCAGGCATTGCTGCTGCGCGCGGAGGCGAGCTGATGAGCGAAACCCGAACCACCTGTCCATACTGCGGCGTCGGCTGCGGAGTTATCGCCCGCGTTGAACCCAGTGGAACCGTCACGGTTCGCGGCGATGAAAACCATCCCGCTAACTTTGGCCGCTTGTGCGTAAAAGGGGCAGCGCTTGGGGAAACGACCTCGCTTAGCGGGCGGTTATTACACCCTGAAGTCGATGGCCGGGCGGTCGGCTGGCCGCAGGCGCTGGCGGAGGCGGGTTCACGTCTGCGCGACATTATTGAGCGCTACGGCCCGCAGGCGGTGGCGTTTTACGCTTCCGGTCAGCTGTTAACTGAGGATTATTACGCCGCCAACAAGTTGATGAAGGGCTTTATCGGCGCCGCCAATATCGATACGAATTCGCGGTTATGTATGTCATCGGCGGTCACCGGCTATAAGCGGGCGCTCGGCGCGGACGTCGTGCCGTGTAGCTATGAAGATGTCGAGCAGAGCGATCTGGTGGTGCTGGTGGGCTCCAACGCCGCCTGGGCGCATCCGGTTCTCTATCAGCGGTTGGTGCAGGCGAAACGCGATAATCCGCGGTTGCGGATCGTGGTGGTGGATCCGCGACGCACCGCGACCTGTGATATTGCCGACGATCATCTGGCGTTGGCGCCCGGTAGCGATGGCGGGCTATTTGTCGGCCTGCTAAATGCCATTGCCGCCAGCGGTGGAATGGTGGCGGGTTTTCGCGACCAGCGGCAGGCGCTGACCATCGCCGCGCAGTGGAGCGTGGAAAAAGCGGCCGCTTTCTGCGGCCTGGCGCCGGAGCAAGTGGCTCGCTTTTATCGTGATTTTATCGCTGCACCGCGCGCCATCACGCTGTACACCATGGGAATTAATCAGTCCGCCAGCGGCAGCGATAAGTGCAACGCGATTATCAATGTCCATCTTGCCAGCGGGAAGTTTGCCCGCCGCGGCTGCGGGCCGTTTTCGCTGACCGGTCAACCCAACGCCATGGGCGGGCGTGAAGTGGGGGGGCTGGCGACGATGCTGGCGGCGCATATGAATTTTGAGCCGCAGGACCTGCAGCGATTAGCGCGCTTTTGGGGCAGCGAGCGACTGGCGCAGACGCCGGGACTAACCGCCGTCGAACTCTTCGCCGCGATTGGACGCGGCGAGGTCAAAGCGGTGTGGATTATGGGGTCCAATCCGGTGGTCTCACTGCCCGATAGCCACGCGGTGAGCCAGGCGCTGTCCAGGTGTCCGCTGGTGATGGTCTCCGATGTCGCCGCCAATACTGATACGGGGCGCTTTGCCCATATCCGCTTTCCGGCGCTGGCATGGGGCGAAAAAAACGGTACCGTGACCAACTCGGAGCGGCGAATTTCGCGTCAGCGGGCTTTTTTGCCGCCGCCGGGGGAGGCGAAAGCCGACTGGTGGATCATTTCCCGTCTCGCCGCCGAATTAGGTTATGCCCGGGCTTTTTCATGGCAACATCCGCATGAGGTATTTTGTGAACACGCGGCGCTCTCAGGGTTTGAAAATGACGGTAAGCGGGCGTTTGATATTGGCGGGCTGGCGGACCTCAGCCGGGAGGCGTGGGATGCCCTGACGCCGGTGCGCTGGCCGGTGAGCCGCAGCGCCGCGCCCTGGCGGTTAACGGAGGGCTGGCACGGCGACGGCAGGTTGCGGATGGTGCCGGTGTCGCCGCAGCCGACCCGGGCGCAGACCGAGGCATTTTATCCATTAATCCTCAATAGCGGACGTATTCGCGATCAGTGGCATACCATGACCCGCACCGGCGACATACCGCGGTTGATGCAGCACATTGCCGAACCGGTCGTCGAGGTGGCGCCTGCCGATGCGCGTCGTTTTCAATTACGTGAGGGAGAACTGGCTCGCGTCTGGTCGCGCCACGGCGTGATGATTGCGAAGGTGATAGTCAGCGAAGGGCAGCGCGCCGGTTCGCTCTTTGTGCCGATGCACTGGAATAATCAGTTTGCCCGCCAGGGACGGGTCAATAATTTACTGGCGGCGGTCACCGATCCGCATTCCGGGCAGCCGGAGAGCAAGCAGTCGGCGGTGGCGATAGCGCCGTGGCGGCCGGCGTGGCAAGGGGAGCTATTATCTCGCGAGCCCTTAGCGTTGCCATCCTCGCTGCACTGGCGGCGACGGGCGGTGGTAGGGCTTAGCCATTTGTCGCTGGCCGCGGATACCGGCCCGCAAAGCTGGCTGACCGAGTGGTGTCGCAAGCAGGGATGGCAGTTGCAAATTGCCGAGGGCGGCGGGCTGTGGAACCTACTGGCCTGGCACGACGGGCAATTGATGCTCGGCTGCTGGAGCGATATTAAGCCGCCGCAAATCGATGCTGAATGGCTGTATACGGCGTTTCGGACGCCGCCGCAGACCGCCGGCCTACGCCATGCGTTGCTCAGCGGCCGTAAGGGTGGCGACAGCGCGCCGCGTGGGCAGACTATCTGTAGTTGCTTTAGTATCGGCGAGCGGCAGATCGGCGAGGCTATTGCCGGCGGCTGCGTCAGCGTAGAGGCGCTTGGCGCGAAGCTCAAGTGTGGCACCAACTGTGGTTCCTGTATTCCGGAACTCAAAGCGCTGCTGGCGGCAAATCAAACCCGAACGCCGGTTTGATGATCGGGGACAGCAAACGTCAACCGGTTTCAGTTTATTCCTGGAATGGCCCACAGGGCTGCGGGGAAGGGCAAAAAACGATAAACTAACGTGATGTTGTTATTCCCCGTGAGCTTACGTTAATCCGTTTGATGCCTTTGCCGTACCGCTTAACCCCATCACTGACGCTTCTCCTGCTGCTGACAGGCGCTCCCGCCTGGGCGCTGATTGCCAACGATAGCAGTATGCCGCCGCAAACGACGCTGCCCGATTTAGGCATAGCGCCGCAGGTCGACGACGATGCCAAACATTTCGCCGAGATGGCCAAGAAATTCGGCGAAGCCAGCATGAGCGATAACGGACTCACCACCGGCGAGCAGGCGCGGATGTTCGCCATCAGCAAAATCGGCAATGAGTTCAGCCATCAACTGGAAAACTGGCTGTCGCCGTGGGGTAATGCCAATATCGACCTGTTGGTGGATAAAGAGGGTAACTTCACCGGTAGCAAGGGTAGCTGGTTTGTGCCGCTGCAGGACAATGAGCGTTACCTCACCTGGAATCAATATTCGGTTACCCGGCGCGAGAACGATCTGGTTGGCAATGTTGGGCTGGGCCAGCGCTGGCGTGTCGGTAGCTGGCTGCTGGGTTATAACTCGTTTTACGACAAAGTGCTCAGCGAGAGCCTGGCGCGCGGCAGCATCGGCGCGGAAGCCTGGGGCGAGTATTTGCGCTTATCGGCCAACTATTACCACCCACTTGGCGACTGGCAGTTGCGGGAAAATCAGACCCAGGAGCAGCGGATGGCCGTCGGGTATGACGTGACTGCCCAGGCACGATTGCCGTTTTATCAGCACATCAATACCAGCGTCAGCGTCGAACAGTACTTCGGCGATAGCGTCGATCTGTTTCATTCCGGTACCGGATACCATAATCCGGTGGCGGTTTCGGTGGGACTGAATTACACCCCGGTACCGTTGGTGACGGTCACCGCTAAACACAAACAGGGTGAAAATGGCGTCAGCCAGAATAATGTCGGCCTGAAGCTGAATTATCGTTTTGGGGTTCCGCTGAAACAGCAACTGGCGGCGGATGAAGTGGCTATCAGCAACTCGCTACGCGGCAGCCGCTACGATAGTCCGGAACGCGATAATCTGCCGGTAGTGGAGTATCGACAGCGTAAGAATCTGACGGTCTATCTGGCGACGCCGCCGTGGGGTCTGCACTCCGGCGAAACGGTACAGCTGAAGTTGCAAATTAATAGCCTGCACGGCATTAAATCGCTGCATTGGCAGGGGGACACTCAGGCGCTAAGCCTGACGCCGCCGGTTAATGCCAACAGTGCGGATGGCTGGAGCATCATTATGCCGGTGTGGAACAGCGAGCCGGGCGCGGTGAATCGCTGGCGTCTGTCGGTGGTGGTTGAAGATAAATCGGGTCAGCGCGTCTCTTCCAATGAGATCGCACTGGCGCTGACCGAGCCGCTGGTGACGTTTACGGCTCCCGACGTTTCCTGGACGGAATCGCCTTAGAAGATCCGTTCCTGGTGAACCCAGACGGCGGCTTCAACCCGTGATTTCAGCTTCATTTTCTTCAGCATGTGTTTCACATGCACTTTAACGGTGCTTTCGGTGATATCCAGGCGGCGGGCAATCATTTTGTTCGGCAGGCCCTGGGCAATCAGCTTCAGAATATCACGCTCGCGCGGGGTCAACTGGCTGATGTCGCGGTCGGACGTTGCACGATTAGCGCGCAGGCTGGCGGCCAGTACCGGGGTTAACGCTTCGCTTAATACCATTTCGCCTGCAGCGGCCTGCTGCAGCGCTTTCAGCAGATCTTCTGGTTCCATATCTTTCAGCAGGTAGCCGTCGGCGCCGCGTTTCAGGGCGGTCACTACGTCCTCTTCATGATTGGAGACGCTGAATACCACCACGCGGCCGGAGAGCGATTTTTCCCGCAGCTTGTCGAGCGTTTCGAGGCCGTTCATCCCTGGCATATTAAGGTCCAGTAGAATCAGGTCCGGATCCAGCGATTCCGCCAGTTCGATACCTTGTTCGCCATTACTGGCTTCGCCGATAACCTGAATGTCCGGCGCCATGCTAACCAGTTGCTTTACGCCAGTGCGCAGCATGGGATGATCATCAATGAGAAGGATGGTTGCCCGTTCCTGTTGACTCATAGGGGTCTCCTTATTGGATTGAAAACGATTTTTCCGGGATAAATGTCACCACGACTTCGGTACCGCCGGTCTCCCGGCGGCGCACCTGACAGTCGCCGCGCAAGCTTTGCGCGCGATCCCGCATAATAATTAAACCGTAATGGTTACTTCGCTCCGCGTTTTCCGGTACGCCGCGGCCGTTATCGGCAACGACTAAACGTACCTGATTATCGCGTTGTGACACGGTCACGATGACTTCTGTCGCGTTAGCATGCTTCAACGCATTGCTTAACGCCTCGCGGGCGATCTGCAGCAGGTGAATCGCCTGATGCGACGGGACAAAACGCGGCGGCAACTGATAATCCAGTTGTACCGTGAAACCAAAGTGCGCGCTGTACTCCTGACAACTGGCCTCCAGCGCCGGGCGCAGACCCGCCTCGGTAAGCTGCAGGCGGAAGGTGGTTAACAGCTCCCTTAGCTGCGCCCATGAGGTATTGAGTTCGTTGCGGATCTGCCCCAACAGCAGCCGGCTTTCATCCGGCAGGCTATCGCCCTGCATCTGCAGACAACTGACCTGCATCTTCATGCACGAAAGCGACTGGGCGATAGAGTCGTGAAGCTCGCGGGCGATGGTGGCGCGTTCTTCCATCACGATGAGCTGCTGCTGTTTTTCCTGATGGCGATCCAGCGCCAGGGTGCTGGTCAGCTGTTCCACCAGCGTATCCACCAGTTGCTGTTGGTCGTGGCTCAGGTGGCGGCCAACCGGCAGCGTGGCCAGCAGGATGCCATACTGGTTATGCGCGTCTGATAGCCGCCATTTCAGCGTTGTGCCGCCATCCGGCAGCGGGGGAAGATCGCGCGGACACAGATAGCAGCCTTTATCATCGCATTCGATATCGGAGTGGCAGGCAAACTCCTGATGATTGTCTTCATCTTCGAGGTCATACACCCGCACTTCAATATCTCGTAACAGCGTCAGCCCCTGCAGACCGTTCAGCACCGGTGAGATGCGCTCGCACAGCGGGGCGCTGGAGTGTAACCGACGGTTGGCCTGCCATAAAAAGGCCAGGATCTCGTTTTTCTGCTCGAGCCCGGCGGTCTTTTCCTGTACCCGCCGTTCAAGCACGGCGTAGCTTTCCGCCAGCTCTTCCGACATGTTATTCAACGCCATGCCGAGGGTCGCCATTTCGTTGCGACCGCTGATGTGCGCGCGCTGGGTAAAATCGCGCTGGCTGACCGCCCGCGCCATACCCAGTAACTGTTTCCATGGCCGCAGCAGGCGGGCGCGCAGCCAGATAATGGTAAAGATCAGCAGCAGCGCCATGCCGATGGCGAGGATGCGGTGGATCCAGACCACGCGCTCGATACGCTGTTCGGTGGTGTGGTCGAAAGCGGTAACCAACTGGTCAATACGGTCGACAAAGTCGGCGACATCCTGTGCCACATCGCTTTGCCTGACGGCCTGTTTCATGCCCGGTCCCAGCGACAACTGCCAATATTGCTGCAGCGCTTTCAGCTGTACTTCCTGGCCGTCACGACGCGCGGAGTATTGCAACTCCGGGCTGAAAACGGTAGCGGTCATATCGTTAAACAGCTTTTGATCGTTGGCCGTCAGCGGAATAGCCGCCAGCAGGCGGTAACTCTGCATACGCAACGAGCCTGCCTTGTTAATGGCGTGGGCGCTGCCCTGCACTCCATGCACCAGGCGGGCGGATATCGCCATACCGGCCACGCCAATAATGGTGGCGAGCAGTACGATTAACGCCAGCTGATTAACCAATGTGAGCGGCGTAAACAAACGTTTTAACATGGAATGGGTGGCTCCTGATGGGTCATCTCTCCGGGAGTGGCGCTTATTCTCGGCTATCCCCTGGAGTATACCCATACCCCTAAGGGATTACCCCTTAATTGTCGGTGGTAGGTGCCGTGGTGGGAGGGATAACCACAAACCCAGCAGTCGCGTGAAAAACCACACTTTTTTTCTCATAATTATCTACTCACTTCGGAGCATGATTTATTTTTGTACAAAATGGCTCGCGCTTTTCCTTTGATTTATATCAACTTACAGCCTTGAGCAACCCCTAAGGTAGCATCAGGAAATATGAATAATCAGAGGTATCTATGAGTCAATCTTCAATCCCGGAGAAGGCTAGCAGCTCAGTCATCACCGACTGGCGTCCTGAAGATCCTGAGTTTTGGCAACAGCGCGGCCACCGTGTGGCGAGCCGCAATTTATGGATCTCCGTTCCCTGTCTTTTACTGGCGTTCTGCGTTTGGATGTTGTTTAGCGCCGTCGCGGTAAACCTCAATAAAGTGGGTTTTCAGTTCACTACCGATCAGCTGTTTATGTTGACCGCATTGCCAGCGCTTTCCGGCGCGCTGCTGCGCGTACCTTATGCCTTTATGGTCCCGCTGTTCGGCGGCCGCCGCTGGACGGCGTTCAGTACCGGTATCATGATTATTCCGTGCGTTTGGCTGGGCTTTGCGGTACAGGATACTTCCACGCCGTTTAGCGTGTTCGTGATTATCTCTCTGCTGTGCGGCTTTGCCGGCGCTAACTTTGCTTCCAGTATGGCGAACATCAGCTTCTTCTTCCCGAAAGAAAAGCAGGGCGGCGCGCTGGGGGTTAACGGCGGCCTTGGTAACATGGGCGTCAGCGTGATGCAGCTGGTTGCGCCGCTGGTAGTCTCGATTTCTATTTTTGCCGTTTTTGGCGGTAGCGGTAGCGAGCAGCCGGATGGCTCAATGCTGTATCTGGAAAACGCCGCGTGGATCTGGGTTCCATTCCTGATCATCTTTACCCTGGCCGCGTGGTTCTTTATGAACGACCTGTCGGCCTCAAAAGCATCGCTGAGCGAACAGTTGCCGGTACTTAAACGCCTGCATCTGTGGATTATGGCGCTGCTGTATCTGGCGACCTTTGGTTCCTTTATCGGTTTCTCCGCCGGGTTTGCTATGCTGTCAAAAACCCAGTTCCCGGACGTGCAGATTCTGCACTACGCCTTCTTCGGTCCGTTTATTGGCGCGCTGGCGCGCTCGATGGGCGGGGCGATTTCCGACCGTCTCGGCGGGACCCGCGTGACGCTGGTGAACTTCGTGGTGATGGCGATTTTCTGCGCGTTACTGTTCCTGACTCTGCCGACAAATGGTCAGGGCGGCAACTTCATCGCCTTCTTCGCGGTATTTATGGTGCTGTTCCTGACCGCCGGGCTGGGCAGCGCCTCTACCTTCCAGATGATTTCCGTGATCTTCCGTAAGCTTACGATGGACCGTGTGAAAGCGCAGGGCGGCAGCGAAGCGCAAGCGATGCGTGAAGCGGCGACGGATACCGCCGCGGCGTTGGGCTTTATTTCGGCGATTGGCGCGATCGGTGGTTTCTTTATTCCGAAAGCGTTCGGTATTTCGCTGGATCTGACCGGCTCGCCGGCCGGGGCAATGAAAGTCTTCCTCGTTTTCTATATTGCCTGCGTAGTAATCACCTGGGCGGTATACGGCCGTAAACAGAAATAAGTCTTTTCTTAATGTGAAGTGACAGGGCGCGCCACAGGGTGCGCCCTTTTTATTATTTGTTGTTAGTTACAACATACTTTTACTTGTGCAAAGTTGTTGAATTCAGGGAAATAACTATCGGTACGTCATCTACCACTTAATACCTAAGCGTGGCATAAATCCCGGTTAACATTCTGTCATATTTAAAATAATCCTTATAAAACAATTAGATATTTAATAAATATCATTACTACTTTGGTGGTATCTGCGGGTTGGGTGCGGATTTATAAGCTATTTCGCATTGATCGCCATCAATTCTCCTCTTCCGGCATGGCGCTATTTTCGCTGCAAATCCAGCAATGTCGATTTATCAGAGAGCCGTCAGGCTCCATATCAGGAGAAACCCGATGAGTAAATTTCTGGACCGGTTTCGCTACTTCAAACAGAAGGGTGAAACCTTTGCCGATGGGCACGGCCAGCTTCTTAAAACCAACCGGGATTGGGAGGATGGATACCGCCAGCGTTGGCAGCATGACAAAATCGTGCGTTCCACTCACGGTGTGAACTGCACCGGCTCATGCAGCTGGAAAATTTATGTCAAAAATGGCCTGGTCACCTGGGAAACCCAGCAAACTGATTACCCGCGTACCCGCCCCGATCTGCCGAACCATGAACCTCGCGGCTGCCCGCGCGGCGCCAGCTACTCCTGGTATCTGTACAGCGCTAACCGCCTGAAATATCCGCTGATGCGTAAGCGTCTGATGAAGATGTGGCGTGAAGCGAAAGTTCAGCATAGCGATCCGGTTGAGGCATGGGCTTCAATTATTGAAGATGCCGATAAAGCGAAAAGCTTTAAACAGGCCCGCGGTCGCGGCGGTTTTGTTCGTTCTTCATGGAAAGAAGTGAACGAACTGATTGCCGCTTCAAACGTCTATACCGTCAAAACTTACGGTCCAGACCGCGTGGCAGGCTTCTCGCCGATCCCGGCGATGTCGATGGTTTCCTATGCGTCCGGCGCCCGTTACCTGTCGCTGATTGGCGGTACCTGTCTGAGCTTCTACGACTGGTACTGCGACCTGCCGCCAGCCTCCCCGATGACCTGGGGCGAACAGACCGATGTGCCGGAATCTGCCGACTGGTATAACTCCAGCTACATCATCGCCTGGGGCTCCAACGTCCCGCAGACCCGTACCCCGGACGCGCACTTCTTTACCGAAGTTCGCTACAAAGGGACCAAAACCGTGGCGATTACTCCGGACTATGCCGAAATCGCCAAGCTCTGCGATCTGTGGCTGGCGCCGAAGCAGGGTACCGATGCCGCGATGGCGCTGGCGATGGGCCACGTCATGCTGCGTGAGTTCCACCTCGATAAACCGAGCCAGTACTTCACCGATTACGTACGTCGCTACACCGACATGCCGATGCTGGTCATGCTCGAAGAGCGCGACGGCTACTATGCCGCTGGCCGTATGTTGCGCGCTGCCGACCTGGTTGACTCCCTGGGCCAGGAGCAGAATCCGGAATGGAAAACCGTCGCCTTTGACGAGAAGGGCGAAATGACCGTACCTAACGGTTCTCTGGGCTTCCGCTGGGGCGATAAAGGCAAGTGGAACCTCGAACAGCGCGATGGTAAAACCGGCGAAGAGATTGAACTGCGCTTGAGCCTGCTTGGCAGCCATGATGATATCGCCAACGTCGGCTTCCCATACTTTGGCGGCGAAGGGTCCGAGCATTTCAACAAAGTCGACCTCGAAAACATTCTGCTGCACAAACTGCCGGTAAAACGCCTGCAGATGGCCGATGGTTCCACCGCGCTGGTGACTACCGTTTATGACCTGACCATGGCGAACTACGGCCTGGAACGCGGTCTGAACGATGAAAACTGCGCGACCAGCTACGATGACGTCAAGGCGTACACTCCGGCCTGGGCAGAAAAAATCACCGGCGTATCCCGCGCGCACATCATCCGTACCGCGCGCGAATTTGCCGATAACGCCGATAAGACCCATGGCCGCTCGATGATTATCGTCGGTGCGGGCCTGAACCACTGGTTCCATCTGGACATGAACTACCGCGGGCTGATCAACATGCTGATCTTCTGCGGCTGCGTTGGCCAGAGCGGCGGCGGTTGGGCGCACTACGTTGGTCAGGAAAAACTGCGTCCGCAGACCGGCTGGCAGCCGCTGGCGTTCGGCCTTGACTGGCAGCGTCCGGCACGCCACATGAACAGTACATCGTACTTCTATAACCACTCCAGCCAGTGGCGCTATGAAACCGTCACCGCGCAGGAACTGCTGTCGCCGATGGCGGATAAATCCCGCTACAGCGGACATCTGATCGACTTCAACGTGCGCGCTGAGCGTATGGGCTGGCTGCCGTCGGCGCCGCAGCTGGGCGTGAACCCGCTGCGTATTGCTGACGAAGCGAAGAAAGCCGGTATGACGCCGGTCGATTACACCGTGAAATCGCTGAAAGAGGGGTCTATTCGCTTTGCGGCCGAGCAGCCGGAGAACGGTAAAAACCATCCCCGTAACCTGTTTATCTGGCGTTCCAACCTGCTGGGCTCCTCCGGTAAAGGCCATGAATATATGCTCAAGTACCTGCTGGGTACCGAGAACGGTATTCAGGGCAAAGACCTTGGCAAGCAGGGCGGCGTGAAGCCGGAAGAAGTCGAATGGCGGGATAACGGTCTCGACGGCAAACTGGATCTGGTCGTCACGCTCGACTTCCGTCTGTCGAGCACCTGTCTGTACTCCGACATCGTACTGCCGACCGCAACCTGGTACGAAAAAGACGATATGAATACCTCGGATATGCATCCGTTTATTCACCCGCTGTCTGCCGCCGTTGACCCGGCCTGGGAATCCAAAAGCGACTGGGACATCTATAAAGGTATCGCTAAGAAATTCTCTGAAGTCTGCGTAGGCCACCTCGGCAAAGAAACCGACGTCGTGACGCTGCCGATTCAGCACGATTCCGCCGCGGAAATGGCGCAGCCGTTTGACGTTAAAGACTGGAAAAAAGGCGAATGTGACCTGATCCCAGGTAAAACCGCGCCGCATATTATTCCGGTCGAGCGTGATTATCCGGCGACCTACGAGCGTTTCACCTCTATCGGCCCGCTGCTGGAAACCATCGGCAACGGCGGTAAAGGTATCGCCTGGAATACCCAGAGCGAGATGGACCTGCTGCGTAAGCTCAACTACACCAAGGCGGAAGGTCCGGCGAAAGGCCAGCCGAAGCTGGAGACCGCTATTGACGCCGCTGAGATGATCCTCACCTTGGCGCCGGAAACTAACGGTCAGGTAGCTGTGAAGGCGTGGAAAGCGCTGAGCGAATTTACCGGCCGCGACCATGCGCATCTGGCGCTGAACAAAGAAGACGAGAAGATCCGTTTTCGCGATATCCAGGCGCAGCCGCGTAAGATCATCTCCAGCCCGACCTGGTCTGGCCTGGAAGACGAACATGTCTCCTATAACGCTGGCTACACCAACGTCCACGAGCTGATACCGTGGCGTACGCTGTCCGGCCGTCAGTCGCTGTATCAGGATCACCAGTGGATGCGCGACTTTGGCGAAAGCCTGCTGGTCTATCGTCCGCCGATTGACACCCGTTCGGTGAAAGCGGTGATGGGCGAGAAGTCCAACGGCAATAAGGAGAAGGCGCTGAACTTCCTGACGCCGCACCAGAAGTGGGGGATTCACTCTACTTATAGCGATAACCTGCTGATGCTGACTCTGTCGCGCGGCGGGCCGATCGTCTGGATGAGCGAAGCGGATGCGAAAGATCTGGGTATCGAGGATAACGACTGGATCGAAGTCTTCAACGCCAACGGCGCCCTGACGGCGCGTGCGGTAGTGAGCCAGCGCGTACCGGCAGGAATGACCATGATGTACCACGCGCAGGAACGTATCGTGAACCTGCCGGGTTCTGAAGTTACCGGTCAGCGCGGGGGGATCCACAACTCGGTTACCCGTATTACGCCAAAACCGACTCATATGATCGGCGGCTACGGCCACCTGGCGTACGGCTTTAACTACTATGGCACCGTCGGTTCCAACCGCGATGAGTTTGTTGTGGTACGTAAGATGAAGAACATTAACTGGTTAGACGGCGAAGGTAATGACCAGGTACAGGAGAGCGTAAAATGAAAATTCGTTCACAAGTCGGCATGGTGCTGAATCTCGATAAATGCATCGGCTGCCACACCTGCTCCGTAACCTGCAAAAACGTCTGGACCAGTCGTGAAGGGATGGAGTACGCCTGGTTTAACAACGTAGAAAGTAAGCCGGGCGTCGGTTTCCCGAACGACTGGGAAAACCAGGAAAAATGGAAAGGCGGCTGGATCCGTAAAATCAACGGTAAACTGCAGCCGCGCATGGGCAACCGCGCGATGCTGCTGGGTAAAATCTTCGCCAACCCGCATCTGCCGGGAATCGATGATTACTACGAGCCGTTTGATTTTGACTACCAGAATCTGCATAACGCGCCGGAAAGCAAACATCAGCCGATCGCTCGTCCGCGTTCGCTGATTACCGGCCAGCGGATGGACAAAATTACCAGCGGCCCGAACTGGGAAGAGATCCTCGGCGGCGAGTTTGAAAAACGCGCCAAAGACCAGAACTTCGAAAACATGCAGAAGGCGATGTACGGCCAGTTCGAAAACACCTTCATGATGTATCTGCCGCGCTTATGCGAGCACTGCCTGAACCCGGCGTGCGTCGCGACCTGCCCGAGCGGTGCCATCTATAAGCGTGAAGAAGACGGTATTGTCCTGATCGACCAGGATAAGTGCCGCGGCTGGCGTATGTGCATCACCGGCTGCCCGTACAAGAAGATCTATTTCAACTGGAAGAGCGGGAAATCCGAGAAATGCATCTTCTGCTACCCGCGTATTGAATCCGGGATGCCGACGGTGTGCTCCGAAACCTGTGTGGGACGTATTCGCTATCTCGGTGTCCTGCTCTACGACGCGGACGCGATTGAAAACGCAGCCAGCACCGAGAACGAGCAAGATCTGTATCAGCGCCAGCTGGACGTCTTCCTCGATCCTAACGATCCAAAAGTGATTGAACAGGCGTTAAAAGATGGCGTACCGCAGGGCGTAATTGAAGCTGCGCAGCAGTCGCCGGTTTACAAAATGGCGATGGACTGGAAGCTGGCGCTGCCGCTGCACCCGGAATATCGCACCTTGCCAATGGTTTGGTACGTGCCGCCGCTGTCGCCGATTCAGTCCGCCGCCGATGCGGGCGAACTGGGTAGCAACGGGATCCTGCCGGATGTAGAAAGCCTGCGTATTCCTGTCCAGTATCTGGCGAACCTGCTGACCGCGGGCGATACCCAGCCGGTACTGCTAGCGCTGAAACGTATGCTGGCGATGCGCCACTTCAAACGTGCGGAAACCGTCGACGGCATCGTCGATACCCGCGCGCTGGAAGAGGTTGGGCTGAGCGAAGCGCAGGCGCAGGAGATGTACCGTTATCTGGCTATCGCCAACTACGAAGATCGTTTCGTGGTGCCGAGCAGCCATCGCGAACAGGCCCGCGATGCCTTCCCGGAGAAGAGCGGTTGCGGCTTTACCTTCGGCGATGGTTGCCACGGCTCTGACAGCGAATTCAACCTGTTTAACAGCCGTCGCATTGACGCCATTGACGTTACCAGCAAAACGGAGCCGCACGCATGATTGAACTCGTGATTGTGTCGCGTCTGCTCGAATACCCTGACGCTGCCTTATGGCAGCATCAGCAGGAGATGTTCGAGGCTCTCGCGTCATCGGAAAAACTCGCCAAAGAAGATGCCCAGGCGCTGGGCGTTTTCCTGCGCGATTTAGTGGCTCAGGATCCGCTGGACGCCCAATCGGCGTATAGCGAGCTGTTTGACCGCGGCCGCGCCACCTCGCTGCTGCTGTTTGAACATGTTCACGGCGAGTCCCGCGATCGTGGGCAGGCGATGGTCGACCTGATGGCGCAGTACGAGCGCCACGGTCTGCTGCTGGATAGCCATGAGCTGCCGGATCACCTGCCGCTGTACCTTGAGTATCTGGCGCAGTTGCCGGAAGAGGAAGCGCTTGGCGGCCTGCGGGACGTTGCGCCAATCCTTGGCCTGCTCAGCGCGCGTCTGCAACAGCGCGAGAGCCGCTATGCGGTGTTGTTCGAGCTGCTGTTGAAGCTTGCCAATACTCAGGTCGATAGCCAGAAAGTGGCGGAGAAGATCGCCGACGAGGCCCGCGACGATACACCGCAGGCGCTGGATGCCGTCTGGGAAGAAGAGCAGGTCAAATTCTTTGCCGACCAGGGCTGCGGCGAGTCGGAAATCTCCGCTCACCAGCGCCGTTTTGCCGGAGCCGTGGCCCCGCAATATTTGAATATCTCTAACGGAGGACAGCACTAATGCACTTCCTGAATATGTTCTTCTTTGACATCTATCCGTACATTGCGGGTTCAGTGTTCCTTATTGGCAGCTGGCTACGCTACGACTACGGCCAGTACACCTGGCGCGCCGCCTCCAGTCAGATGCTGGATCGTAAAGGGATGAACCTGGCGTCAAACCTGTTCCATATCGGGATCCTGGGTATTTTTGCCGGTCACTTCCTCGGCATGCTGACCCCGCACTGGATGTATGAGTCCTTCCTGCCGATCGACGTGAAGCAGAAAATGGCGATGTTTGCCGGCGGGGCGTGCGGCGTGATGACGTTGGTCGGCGGTTTACTGCTGCTCAAGCGCCGTCTGCTGAGCCCGCGCGTTCGTGCTACCACCACCACAGCGGATATCCTGATCCTCTCGTTGCTGATGGTGCAATGCGCGCTGGGTCTGCTGACCATTCCATTCTCCGCCCAGCATATGGACGGTAGCGAAATGATGAAACTGGTCGGCTGGGCGCAGTCGGTGGTGACCTTCCACGGCGGAGCTTCGCAGCATCTCGATGGCGTAGCTTTTGTCTTCCGAGTTCACCTGGTGCTGGGGATGACGCTGTTCCTGCTGTTCCCGTTCTCGCGCCTGGTTCACATCTGGAGCGCGCCGGTCGAGTACCTGACGCGCAAATACCAGATTGTGCGCGCGCGTCGCTAGTTCATTCGCGACGGCTGACTTACCCCGCCATGGCGGGGTTTTTTTTCGCCCCAGCCAAGGTTGTTGCCCGCCGCAGCAAACAAAATCAGCACCCCTCCAGCCAACTGCAGCGGCGTGAGCGCATGATGGAAAACCAGATAGTCAACCACGATAGCCATCAGCGGATAGATAAACGAGAGCGAACCAGTGACCGGCGTCGGCAGCTTTTGAATCGCACTATATAAAAGTTGATACATAATCCCGGTATGGACGATGCCGAGGATCAGCAAATAGCGCCAGGGAAAATGGCCGTTAAACTCGGGGGCATGAACCAGCGGCAAAAGCATTACCGTACCGACGATAACCTGAATAAAAGCGATATGCTGCGCCGGTAGCGACTGCAGCTTGCGGGCGATAATGGCGGTCAGGGCATAAAAAAACGCCGCGCATAACGCCAGTGCAATGCCAGTAACGAGATTGTCGCCGTGGGTGGGAGTTAGTTCGCTCGATAGCAGAATCACCACGCCGCCGAAGGCCAGCAGTAACCATCCCCATTTTACCGCGCTTACTCTTTCACCTAGTATCATGCTCAGTAATACCAGCATAAAGGGCTGGGTGTTGTAGACCACGGTGGCCATCCCGATAGAAACGCGTGAGTAGGCGGCAAACAGCAGCAGCCAGTTGATCACCAGCGCGACGCCGCCAAGGACTGCCAGCGCCAGAGTGAGGCGCGTCAGGCGGCTGAAGGGTTGCCGGCTTAACAAAATAAACAGCAATAATGTGACCGCGCCGATAAGACAGCGCCAGAAAACCACGTCGATTACCGGCAACCCTGAGAGCAGCACGAATGCGCCAATCGAGCCGGAAATGATCATCGCCAGGCTCATCTGCCAGACACCACGAGAAAGCTGCATATTTCACCTCCAGAAGTTTTCCATTATTGTCGTGAAAAGCCTGACAGCTTGATATATCTGAAATAAGGTAAAAACAGATGAATGCCTTTATTAATTAGGTGAAATAAATGGAATACGTAATTGATGAAATAGACCGGGCTATTCTGACCTGCCTGACACATGATGCCAGAGTTTCGCTCAAGGTATTGAGCGCGCAGGTGGGATTGACCTCGCCGAGTACCGCCGAGCGGGTAAAACGCCTTGAGGAAAAAGGGGTTATTGAGGGTTATGGCGCGCGGGTGAATCTGGCGGCGCTGGGATATAGTCTGCAGGCATTAGTACGAGTGAGACCGCTACCGGGATTGCTGCAAAAAGTGGATAAATATATCCAGGCTATGCCGGAGTGTATTGAAAGTGACAAGGTCACCGGAGAGGATTGTTTTGTTATGCGTCTTGTGGTCCGTGATATTGCGCAGCTGGATACGATACTGGATGGTCTCGCAGAGTATGCGCAGTGCAATACGTCGGTGGTGAAGAGTTCACCGGTAAAAAGACGATTGCCCCCGCTGTGAGTTTTCCCGGAGGCGGTGCTGCGCACCTGTCCGGGCTACCAAACGACACCACCTTTAGCCTCGCTAAGCGAAGCGCGAGCGAGGAGATGGCAGTGCAGGTGGCTGAAGAGAATGCAACAGTAGTGGGGGAAGGATTACTCGGCGCTAAAGCGCCTCGCCCTTCGGGCCGTTGCCTGCGGCAACGTTCTCTCGCTGACGCTCGAGTCGAACCTTAGTCGAAGCTTCTCATCCTTCCCCGTAGGGCAGAATATAGAATATCGCAGGTAGATTAAGCTGGGCATAACATGTGGAGATGGTGGTGGGGGAAGGATTACTCGGCGCTAAAGCGCCTCGCCCTTCGGGCCGTTGCCTGC
>NZ_JBEAIQ010000038.1:0-62874 GCF_040064335.1 Klebsiella sp. CN_Kp088
CCTGTGACCCCATCATTATGAGTGATGTGCTCTAACCAGCTGAGCTACGTAGCCATCTTTTTTTCGCGTTACCTTATCGGCGTTGCGGGGCGCATTATGCGTATTGGGCCTGCGAGCGTCAACCACTTTTTCAAGGAAAATCGTCGTAATGTGACTGTTTGGTTAGGTTGCGAACAGCATGCTGCAATAATCGGCAAGAATTGATTATTTATCGTTTTTATTTGCCAATTTTGGCATAAAAAAAACGGACCCCGTAGGGTCCGTGAGATTGATGACAAACCTTATACATCGTTAGGTTTGCAGATAGCGACAGGCAAATAACAAGGAAAATCAATTCATTGATTTTCGACTGATAGCCACAAAGAAGGAAAAACCACGCTTTTTCCTTCTTTGTCAGCAGCCTGGCGGACCCCGTAGGGTCCGCTATGCGTGTTGATTGCTTATTTATAAGCTGACTGGTGGACGCCGACCGCGCGTCCTGATGGATCGTTCATGGTTTTGAACGCTTCATCCCACTCGATGGCTTTCGCTGAAGAGCAGGCAACGGACGGGCCGCCGGGTACGCATTCCGCCGCGCTGGGCAGCGGGAACAGCTCTTCGAAGATTTCGCGGTACAGATAGCCTTCTTTAGATGTCGGCGTGTTGTACGGGAAGCGGAAGCTTGCCGTCTCCAGCTGCTGGTCGCTAATCTGTTTTGCCGCCACTTCTTTCAGCGTATCAATCCAGCTATAGCCCACGCCGTCGGAGAACTGCTCTTTCTGGCGCCAGGCGACGCTGGCTGGCAGATAGGACTCAAAGCATTCGCGCAAAATATGTTTTTCCATTTTGCCGTTGCCGCACATTTTATCCTGCGGGTTGATGCGCATCGCCACATCGAGGAATTTCTTATCGAGGAACGGTACGCGGGCCTCTACCCCCCAGGCGGACATCGCTTTGTTAGCGCGGGCGCAGTCAAACATGTGCAGCGCCTGCAGTTTACGCACCGTTTCTTCATGCAGTTCTTTAGCGTTCGGCGCTTTGTGGAAGTAGAGATACCCGCCGAATACTTCATCGGAACCTTCGCCAGAGAGCACCATTTTAATGCCCATGGCTTTAATTTTACGCGACATCAGGTACATCGGCGTCGAGGCGCGAATGGTAGTCACGTCATACGTTTCGATGTGATAGATAACGTCGCGGATCGCATCCAACCCTTCCTGTACCGTAAAGTGAATTTCGTGATGCACGGTGCCGAGGTGGTTTGCGACTTCCTGCGCCGCTTTCAGGTCAGGGGAGCCTTCGAGGCCGACCGCGAATGAATGCAGTTGCGGCCACCAGGCTTCGCTGCGCTCCTGATCTTCAACGCGGCGGGCGGCGTATTTTTTGGTAATGGCCGAAATCACCGACGAGTCCAGGCCGCCGGAGAGCAGCACGCCGTAAGGTACGTCGGACATCAGGTGGCTCTTCACCGACTCTTCCAGCGCCTGACGCAACTCGTTTTTATCCGTGACGTTGTCTTTTACCGCGTCGTAGTCGAACCAGTCGCGCTGATAGTACTGGCGAATTTCGCCATCCTGGCTCCACAGGTAGCTACCCGCAGGGAACTCTTTAATCGTGCGGCAGACCGGCACAAGCGCTTTCATTTCAGAGGCGACGTAGAAGTTGCCGTGCTCGTCGTGGCCCATATACAGCGGGATAATACCGATATGGTCGCGGCCAATCAGATAAGCGTCTTTTTCGCTGTCATACAGCGCGAAGGCAAACATCCCCTGCAGTTCATCGAGGAACTCAGGCCCTTTTTCCTGGTACAGCGCGAGGATCACTTCACAGTCGGAACCGGTCTGGAACTGATAGCGATCGCCATATTCGGCGCGCAGCGCCTGGTGGTTGTAGATTTCACCGTTGACCGCCAGGGCATGGGTTTTTTGTTGGTTATAGAGCGGCTGGGCGCCGGCGTTGACGTCGACGATCGACAGACGTTCGTGGGCGAGAATCGCTTTATCGCTGGCATAAACGCCGGACCAGTCCGGTCCGCGGTGGCGCATCAGGCGGGAAAGTTCCAGTGCCTTTTTACGCAGTTCGCCTGCGTCAGTTTTGATATCCAGTATGCCAAAAATAGAACACATAGCCTTCTCCGTTACCCTGTCTTGTAGTGATGTTATGCAGACCTCGTCTCTTGCAAGGTCTTAGTGCGTGTTAAAGAAAATGCCGTAAAGGAGAGTGGGGCGCAAGAGATTTACCGGCAGAAACGTAAAAAGTGCAATGCTGATTGCCGGATGTTGAAAAATGAGTATGTTTAGCTCGGCTTTATTGATGATTGTTTAGCGATAAGTCATTTTCATTAGATGAATCTATTTTTGGCAGCGCCAAAAATAAAAAACCACGTCCAGGGACGTGGTTTCGGCTCAAAAAACGTCGATTTCGGCGACCGACGGATAAATCCACGACGGGCGGAACGGCATGCTGTCGATATCGTCCAGCGTGGATACTCCGGAGAGCACCAGAATGGTCTCAAGGCCCGCCTGGAAGCCGGCGAGGATATCAGTACGCAGGTTATCGCCGACGATCACCGTTTGCTCGGAGTGGGCCTGCATTTTGTTAAGCGCGGAACGGATAATCCACGGGCTCGGCTTACCGACATAAAACGGTTTACGGCCGGAGATTTTTTCGATTCCCGCACAGAGCGCGCCGCAAGCAGGGTAGTAGCCACGGCCGTGAGTATCCGGGTTGGTGGCGATGAAACGCGCGCCGTTGGCGACAAAGAAAGCCGCTTTATGCATCATTTCCCAGTTAAAGGAGCGGGTCTCGCCAACGATGACGAAATCAGGGTTAACGTCGGTAATGGTGAAGCCGGCCTTATACAGTTCGTGGATGAGCGCGCCTTCGCCAACCACATAGGCTTTTTTACCTTCCTGGCGACGCAGGAAATCGGCGGTGGCCATGGCGGAGGTGTAGAACGCGGTATCCGGCACTTCGATACCGGCGGTGGCGAAGCGGTTGGCCAGGTCCTGCCCGGTTTGCGAAGGATAGTTGGTCAGCATCACCAGCGGCATGCCTTTTTCCAGGATGCGTTTGATAAATTCAGCGGCGCCGGGAACAGCCACGTTATCGTGCATCAGCACGCCGTCGATATCACAAATTACGTTTTGAATGGTCATGGACAGTCCAACATCATTAACGAAAGGCGAAACTATAAAGCTGGATTAACTTTCCAGCAAATGCTGTAGCAGGATGCCGTTGAGCATCGCACGCTTGACCAGCGCAAAGGCGCCGATGGCGGAGCGGTGATCGAGCGTCGAGCGTACCACTGGCAGATTGTGGCGAAACGCTTTCAACGCCTGGCCGTTGATACAGCTTTCGATGGCCGGCAGCAGCACCTTTTCCGCCTCGACGATTTCACCGGCAATCACCACTTTTTGCGGGTTAAACAGGTTGATGGCGATGGCGATGGTTTTGCCCAGATGACGGCCAACGTATTCGACCACTTCACAGGCCAGCGCATCGCCTTTATTTGCCGCTTTGCAGATGGTTTTGATATTGCAGTCATCAAGCGTGATGCGACTTTGATAGCCCTGCTCAAGCAGATGGCGGACGCGGTGCTCAATAGCGGCGTTCGCGGCGACGGTTTCCAGACAGCCGAAGTTGCCGCAGTGACAGCGTTCGCCTAATGGGTCAACCTGGATATGGCCAATTTCGCCGACGTTACCGTTACGGCCGATAAAAATGCGCCCGTTGGAAATAATGCCCGCGCCGGTACCGCGGTGTACGCGCACCAGAATAGAGTCCTCGCAATCCTGGCTTGCGCCAAAATAGTGCTCGGCCAACGCCAGGCTGCGGATATCGTGGCCGACAAAACAGGTGACGTTAAAGCGTTTTTCCAGCGCTTCGACCAGCCCCCAGTTCTCTACCTGAATGTGCGGCATATAGCGGATAACGCCGCTTTCCGGATCGACCAGCCCCGGCAGAATGACCGAAATAGCGATGAGCTCGCGGATTTTGCGCTGGCAATTTTCAATAAAGGTGGCGATGATATTCAGCAGCGCGTGCTCAAGCGTTTCCTGGGTACGCTCCGGCAGCGGGAAGTGCTCTTCTTCCAGCGTCTTACTGCTTAAATCATAGAGGGTCAGGGTGGCGTCATAGCGGCCAAGCCGCACGCCGATAGCGTTGAAATTGCGGGTTTCCGCAATGATAGAGATGGCGCGGCGCCCCCCGGTGGAGGCCTGCTGATCGACTTCTTTGATCAGGCCGCGCTCAATAAGCTGACGCGTAATTTTGGTTACGCTGGCAGGGGCAAGCTGACTTTGTTCCGCTATCTGAATGCGCGAGATGGGACCATGTTGGTCAATCAGCCGATAGACGGCCGCGCTGTTCAGCTGTTTTACCAGATCGACGTTACCAATTTGAGCTTGTCCGCCTGCTGTCATACTTTTACTTACTCAGTGACGACCTCGTTACCATTAACGATGGTCTTGATGATTTTATAATCGCGGCTGAAAGCGGTCAGGTTAGCGACCATACCCGGCGCAATGCTGCCGAGCTGCTTGTCCACGCCAATCGCGCGCGCTGGGTAGAGCGTCGCCATACGCAGCACTTCGTCCAGCGCTACGCCGCAATGTTCAACGAGGTTACGTACCCCTTCAATCATGGTCAGCGAAGAACCGCTGAGAGTGCCGTTTTCATCCACGCACAGACCATTACGGTAGTATATTGTTTTACCAGCAAAAATGAACTGGTCAATATTAGCCCCTGCCGGCGCGGTGGCGTCAGTCACCAGGCACAGTTTATCGCCTTTCAGGCGTTTAGCGTTACGCACGTTGGCATAATCGACGTGCATGCCGTCAACGATGATACCGCAGTAGACATCCGGCTCGTCGAAAATGGCGCCGGCCAGACCTGGTTCACGGCCGGTAATATACGGCATGGCATTATAAAGGTGCGTCGCAAAAGTGATACCGGCGCGGAAACCGATTTTCGCTTCTTTCAGCGTAGCGTTAGAGTGACCTGCCGAAACCACGATGCCGGCGGCGACCAGTTTACGGATCACTTCCGGCTCGACGCGCTCAGGGGCCAGCGTCACTTTGGTGATAACGTCGGCGTTGTCGCACAGGAAGTCGACCAGCGCGGCGTCCGGTTTACGCACGTAGTCCGGGTTATGGGTGCCTTTCTTGACGATATTCAGCCACGGCCCTTCCAGATGCAGACCCAGCGCCTGGTTGGGGTGTTTTTGCAGGTATTCGCGCATGACGCGGATGCCTTGCTTCATCAGATCATCGCTGGAAGTAATCAGCGTCGGCAGGAAGTTGGTGCAGCCGGAACGCTCATTCGCTTTCTGCATAATTTCCAGCGTTTCGACGGTGACCGCATCCGGACTATCGTTGAACTGCACGCCGCCGCAGCCGTTCAGCTGGACGTCGATGAAACCGGGGGCAATAATCGCGCCGTTGACCGAGCGTTGCTCAATTTCAGACGGCAAATCAGCCAGCGGACAGAGACGTTCGATACGGCCATTGGCGATAACGACCGCATGGTCATCAAGAATTTCATGACCGGTGTAAACCCGGCCCTGGGTTAATGCATACATTACGACCCCCGGTATATACGCCCCACCAGCTCAATTCGAATTGTTCTGGCGTTGCATACAAAGAAAAAGATGGTCCCACGCCAGGGCGCGGGACGGACTACATTACAGACCTTTAATATTTTCAGCTTCTAATTCGTTGAAATATTTCAGGGTCTTCACTTTCAGTTCCATCGTGGACGGCTCGTCGCAGACCACAACCGCTTTCGGATGCAGCTGCAGACAGGTGATGGTCCACATGTGGTTGACGTTACCTTCGACCGCTGCCTGCAGCGCCAGCGCTTTCTGATGGCCCAGCACCAGAATCATCACTTCTTCTGCATCCAGCAGGGTACCCACGCCCACGGTCAGCGCATATTTCGGCACCAGATCCACATCGCCGTCGAAGAAGCGGGAGTTGGCCACGCGGGTGTCATGGGTCAGGGTTTTGATACGGGTACGGGACGCCAGAGAAGAGGCCGGTTCGTTAAACGCGATATGACCATCGTTACCTACGCCGCCCATAAACAGGTGGATTTTACCGTAGGAGCGGATTTTTTCTTCATAACGACGGCATTCTGCATCGATATCCGGCGCATTACCATTCAGCAGGTTGATATTTTCAGCTGGAATATCAACATGGTCAAAGAAATTGCGGTGCATGAAGCTATGATAGCTTTCCGGATGCTCTTTCGGCAGGCCGACATACTCATCCATGTTGAAGGTAACAACGTGCTTGAAGCTAACCTGGCCTGCTTTATGCATTTCAACCAGCGCTTTGTAAGCGGTAAGAGGCGTACCACCGGTAGGCAGACCCAGTACGAACGGACGGTCCGCGGTCGGTTTGAACGCGTTAATGCGGTTAACGATATGACGGGCAGCCCATTTACCTACTTGTTCAGCTGTTACCAGGGGGATCAGTCTCATTCTTCACCTCAATAGTTAAATTAGAACCTGGCGGATTGGCGCCAGCATACTATGAAGAGTATTGCAGCAACTGCGCCGACCGGGGTCAATCCGTGTTGATTTTTTGAATGATAAAATAAGTTTTCGATGTTAGCCAGTCAAAGGGAGGGGGGAATACGATATTTGGTGATTATAGTCACAAAAAATACCCGTTTAATTTGCGATACGAATTAATTTTTCACACACTTTGCCGGTAAGTGATAAATCCGACCTTGTTACACAATAAAAAAGTGGCTTTGAAATGAGCCTCATCGGGGTCTCATAGGGGGAATAAGATGAATATTTTAGGTTTCTTTCAGCGGCTGGGTAGGGCATTACAGCTCCCTATCGCAGTGCTGCCGGTCGCGGCATTGCTGCTGCGATTCGGGCAACCGGATCTGCTGAACGTACCCTTCATCGCGCAAGCGGGTGGGGCAATCTTTGACAACTTAGCGTTGATCTTCGCCATCGGTGTGGCATCAAGCTGGTCCAAAGATAACGCGGGTTCTGCGGCGCTGGCCGGCGCGGTAGGTTATTTCGTGATGACCAAAGCGATGGTCACCATCAACCCGGAAATTAACATGGGCGTACTGGCGGGTATCATTACCGGTCTGGTCGCGGGTGCTGTTTATAACCGCTGGGCCGGCATTAAACTGCCAGACTTCCTGAGCTTCTTTGGCGGCAAACGCTTCGTACCGATCGCTACCGGCTTCTTCTGTCTGGTGCTGGCTGCTATCTTCGGCTATGTCTGGCCGCCGGTGCAGCACGCTATTCATGCGGGCGGTGAATGGATCGTCTCTGCGGGCGCGCTGGGTTCCGGTATCTTCGGTTTCATTAACCGTCTGCTGATCCCAACCGGTCTGCATCAGGTGCTGAACACCATCGCCTGGTTCCAGATTGGCGAGTTCACCAACGCCGCGGGTGCGGTCTTCCACGGCGACATCAACCGCTTCTATGCCGGTGACGGCACCGCGGGGATGTTCATGTCCGGCTTCTTCCCGATCATGATGTTCGGTCTGCCGGGCGCTGCGCTGGCAATGTACATGGCTGCGCCGAAAGAGCGTCGTCCGATGGTCGGCGGTATGCTGCTGTCCGTGGCCATCACCGCGTTCCTGACCGGTGTGACCGAGCCGCTGGAATTCCTGTTCATGTTCCTGGCTCCGCTGTTGTACCTCCTGCACGCTATCCTGACCGGTATCAGCCTGTTCATCGCAACGGCGCTGGGTATCCACGCGGGCTTCTCCTTCTCCGCGGGCGCTATCGACTACGTGTTGATGTATAGCCTGCCGGCAGCCAGCAAAAACGTCTGGATGCTGCTGGTGATGGGCGTGGTGTTCTTCTTCGTTTACTTCCTGTTGTTCAGCGCGGTTATCCGCATGTTCAACCTGAAAACGCCGGGTCGTGAAGATAAAACCGACGACGTCGTGACTGAAGAAGCTAACAGCAACACCGAAGAAGGTCTGACTCAGCTGGCGACCAACTACATCGCAGCCGTAGGCGGTACCGATAACCTGAAAGCCATTGATGCTTGTATCACCCGTCTGCGTCTGACCGTCGGCGACTCGGCGAAAGTCAACGATGCCGCCTGTAAACGTCTTGGCGCTTCCGGGGTGGTGAAACTGAACAAACAGACCATCCAGGTCATTGTTGGCGCGAAAGCGGAATCCGTTGGCGACGCCATGAAGAAAGTGGTTGCCCGTGGTCCGGTTGCTGCTGCAGCTGCTTCGACTGACAGCGCGCCAGCCGCCGCGCCTGCGGCCAAACCGCAGGCGGTCGCGAACGCTAAAACCGTCGAAGCGCTGGTTTCCCCGATCACCGGTGAAGTGGTGGCGCTTGAGCAGGTGCCGGATGAAGCCTTCGCCAGCAAAGCCGTTGGTGACGGTATCGCGGTGAAACCGACCGATAACATCGTTGTCGCGCCGGCGGCCGGTACGGTGGTGAAAATCTTCAACACCAACCACGCATTCTGCCTGGAAACCGATAACGGCGCGGAAATCGTCGTCCATATGGGCATTGATACCGTCGCGCTGGAAGGCAAAGGCTTTAAACGTCTGGTTGAAGAGGGCGCACAGGTGAAAGCCGGCGAGCCGATCCTGGAAATGGATCTGGCGTTCCTTAACGCCAACGCCCGCTCGATGATCAGTCCGGTCGTCTGCAGCAACAGCGATGATTACAGCGCGCTGGTGATTCAGGCAACGGGTAACGTTGTTGCCGGCCAAACGCCGTTGTTCGAGATTAAAGGCAAGTAAGGCTCCTGAGTAGAGTTTTGCCTCAGCGGCGCAGCGAAACCTGCGCCGCTTTTTTTTGCAGCAAATACCCCCATATCCAACAACAGATACGTATTTTGCGTAACTAATAGTTGTCTCTGCGCCCTGCTTGTAAGATCATGTGCCGTTATACGTTGTTTACGCTTTGAGGAACCCGTGATGAGTGAGGCAGAAGCCCGCCCGACTAACTTTATCCGTCAGATCATCGATGAAGATCTGGCTACCGGTAAGCACACCACCGTTCATACCCGCTTCCCGCCGGAACCGAACGGTTACCTGCACATTGGCCATGCAAAATCCATTTGCCTGAACTTCGGCATCGCTCAGGATTATCAAGGTCAATGTAATCTGCGTTTCGATGACACCAACCCGGTGAAAGAAGATATCGAATACGTGGAGTCGATTAAAAACGACGTGCAGTGGTTAGGTTTCCACTGGTCCGGCGATGTCTGCTACTCCTCTGATTACTTCGATCAGCTGCATCAGTATGCGGTTGAACTGATCAACAAAGGTTTGGCCTACGTTGACGAACTGTCCGCCGATGAGATCCGCGAATACCGCGGTACCCTGAAAGAACCGGGTAAAAACAGCCCGTACCGCGATCGCCGCGTGGAAGAGAACCTCGCGCTGTT
Source organism: Klebsiella sp. CN_Kp088 (assembly GCF_040064335.1). Lineage (NCBI taxonomy): Bacteria > Pseudomonadati > Pseudomonadota > Gammaproteobacteria > Enterobacterales > Enterobacteriaceae > Klebsiella > Klebsiella sp. CN_Kp088. Next base: position 9,381 of record NZ_JBEAIQ010000038.1, read on the forward strand.
CGAAAAAATGCGTACCGGCGGTTTTGAAGAGGGTAAGGCTTGCCTGCGCGCGAAGATCGACATGGCGTCGCCATTCATCGTGATGCGTGACCCGGTGCTGTATCGCATTAAATTTGCCGAACACCATCAGACCGGCAACAAATGGTGCATCTACCCGATGTACGACTTCACCCACTGCATCAGCGATGCGCTGGAAGGTATCACCCACTCGCTGTGTACCCTGGAGTTCCAGGACAACCGTCGTCTGTACGACTGGGTGCTCGACAACATCAGTATTCCGGTGCATCCGCGTCAGTATGAATTCTCGCGCCTGAATCTCGAATACACCGTGATGTCCAAGCGTAAGCTGAATCAGCTGGTGACCGAAAAGCATGTGGAAGGCTGGGATGACCCGCGTATGCCGACTATTTCCGGTCTGCGCCGTCGCGGCTATACCGCTGAATCCATCCGCGAGTTCTGCAAACGCATCGGCGTGACCAAGCAGGACAACACCATTGAGATGGCGTCGCTGGAGTCGTGCATTCGTGAAGATCTGAATGAAAACGCGCCGCGCGCGATGGCGGTGATCGATCCGGTTAAACTGGTTATCGAAAACTATCCGCAGGGCGCAAGTGAAATGGTGGCGATGCCGAACCATCCGAACAAGCCGGAGATGGGCAGCCGCGAAGTACCATTCAGCGCTGAGATCTGGATCGATCGCGCGGACTTCCGCGAAGAAGCTAACAAACAGTACAAGCGTCTGGTGCTGGGTAAAGAGGTGCGTCTGCGCAACGCCTACGTGATTAAAGCGGAACGCGTTGAGAAAGATGCAGAGGGTAACATCACTACCATCTTCTGTACTTACGATGCCGACACCCTGAGTAAAGACCCGGCCGATGGCCGCAAGGTCAAAGGCGTTATCCACTGGGTGAGCGCGGCGCACGCGCTGCCGGTTGAAATTCGCCTCTATGACCGTTTGTTTAGCGTGCCGAACCCGGGCGCGGCGGATGACTTCCTGGCGGTAATGAACCCGGAATCTCTGGTCATCAAGCAAGGTTTCGCGGAGCCGAGCCTGTCGAAAGCGCAGGCGGGTAAAGCATACCAGTTCGAGCGCGAAGGTTACTTCTGCCTCGACAGCCGCTACGCCACCGAGGGACATCTGGTCTTCAACCGCACCGTTGGCCTGCGTGACACCTGGGCTAAAATCGGCGAGTAATGCTCACCGTATTCATGAAACGCCGCACATTGCGGCGTTTTTTTTATTTCAGAATCAGTGAATTAAAAATCGATATTTTTTCGATGCGAATTAATCTTATTAAAACACCGTAATAATTCCCCATCTCTTCCTGCCGGTGTATTTACATTTAACCGTTTGAGCTTCCGGCAACTATCAATTTTTTTTCGATATAACCATGACTTATCGTTAAAAAAGCTGAGAAGTAAGTCTGTAACAAAAAGACATAAATTATGTGCGCTTTGTCATAATCTTAAGCTTTGCTCTGCGAAAGAGATTGATAATTCGCGTCACGAAAAATAGTCTATCCATAGTGGTTTCGCGGACTTTTAACCGCACCGCTTTTAGTACTTTTTTATTTTTTTTAGCGAGCTGCCTTTGGCAATCGCAATTTTAAAACGTCAAAGAGGATATGCACATGCGTACGTTTAGTGGCAAACGTAGTACGCTGGCGCTGGCTATTGCCGCCGTCACCGCGATGTCGGGTTGGGTTGTGGCTCCACAGGCCAGCGCAGCAGGCTTTATCGATGATTCTACTTTAACTGGCGGTATCTATTACTGGCAGCGCGAGCGCGACCGTAAAAACGTAGAAACCGACAAGTATGAAACCAACCTTTCCCATTCTACCTGGAACGCCAACCTGGATTTCCAGTCCGGCTATGCCGCCGATATGTTCGGGATTGATATTGCTGCCTTTACCGCGATAGAAATGGCGGAAAACGGCGACAGCGGCCACCCGAACGAAATTGCCTTCTCCTCCAGTAACCGTGCCTACAGTGAAGATTATTCCGGCGATAAGAGCGGGATTAGCCTGTATAAAGCAGCGGCTAAATTTAAATTCGGCCCGGCGTGGGCGCGCGCGGGTTATATCCAGCCGACCGGGCAAACGCTGCTGGCGCCGCACTGGAGCTTTATGCCGGGTACCTATCAGGGGGCGGAAGCCGGAGCCAACTTCGACTATGGCGATAACGGCGCGCTGAGTTTCTCCTACATGTGGACCAACGAATATAAAGCGCCGTGGCATATCGAGATGGATGATTTCTACCAGAACGATAAGAAAACCAAGGTCGACTATCTGCACTCTCTTGGCGCGAAATACGATTTTAAAAACGATCTGGTGCTGGAAGCCGCTTTTGGCCAGGCTGAAGGTTATATCGATCAATACTTTGCGAAGGCCAGCTACAAATTTGATATCGCCGGTTCGCCGTTAAGCGCCAGCTATCAGTTCTATGGTACCCGCGATAAAGTCAGCAACGGCGGCGTCAACGACATCTACGACGGCACCGCGTGGCTGCAGGCGATCACCTTTGGCTATAAAGCGGCCGATGTGCTGGATCTGCGTCTGGAAGGGACTTGGGTTAAAGCCGATGGTCAGCAGGGCTACTTCCTGCAGCGTATGACGCCAACCTATGCCTCCTCTAATGGTCGTCTCGATATCTGGTGGGATAACCGCTCCGACTTTAACGCCAACGGCGAGAAAGCAGTATTCTTCGGCGCGATGTATGACATGAAGAACTGGGATATGCCGGGCTGGGCGTTTGGCGCTTCCTATGTTTACGCCTGGGATGCGAAGCCTGGCAGAATGGCATCCCCGGATGCTTACTACGATCCTAACTATCGTCTGAAAGAGTCCGCCTACAGTCTGGATGCTATCTACACCCTGCAGGAAGGCCGGGCGAAAGGAACGATGTTCAAACTGCACTTCACGCAATACGACAACCACTCCGACATCCCAAGCTGGAGCGGTGGTTACGGCAACATCTTCCAGGATGAGCGTGACGTGAAGTTTATGGTTATCGCACCGTTCACCATTTTCTGATGCCTGCGCGGCGGGCGTGAGCCTGCCGCCCCTCTGGGAGAATAACTATGAAAAAGTTGCTGCTCATCGCCATCATGGCATCGGGTCTGGTTGCCTGCGCGCCATCGCCAGCGCCGAAAGAAGATTCCAAATTGAAAGATGCCTATAGCGCCTGTATCAACACGGCAGAAGGTAATCCGGACAAGATTGAAGCCTGTCAGAGCGTGCTCAACGTCCTGAAGGAAGAGAAACCGCATCAGCAGTTTGCGACGCAGGAGAGCGTCAGAGTGCTGGATTATCAGGCCTGTATTCAGGCGACGCGCACCGGTAATGACCAGGCGGTCAAAGCGCGCTGCGATAAAATCTGGCAGGAGATCCGCAGTAATAACACCACTAAGTAAAGCAGACAGTTAAGCGTAAACGGGCGGAGCGCACACTCCGCCCGTCGCTATTTTAACGCGGTATTTCCGCTGGCTGATAGCCGCGGCTCAGACGCATGAACAGCATGGCGGTGGCGGCGAATCCGCATAGGGCCGCGCACATCAGCCACCAGCCAGGCGCGCTCTTGTCGCCGGTGATTTCGACCAGTGCGGTAGAGATAGCCGGCGTCAGCCCACCGAAGATAGCGGTGGCGAGGCTAAACGCCAGCGAAAAGCCCACGGTGCGAACGTAGACCGGCATCACTTCCGTTAGCGCCGCCACCATTGCGCCGTTATACATACCAAAGAAGAACGAGAACCACAGCAGCACCAGCGTCATGCGGGTGAAATCCGGCGCGGCGGTGAGCCATTGCATCACCGGCCAGGTGGTCAGCAGCGCCAGGACGGTAATTCCCATCAGCACCGGACGACGGCCTATTTTGTCTGACAGCGCTCCGCCAATCGGCAACCAGATAAAGTTAGAGATACCGACCAGCATCGTGACCAGCAAGCTGTCGCGTGCGCTCAGATGCAGTACCGCTCTGCCGTAAGTTGGGGTATAGACGGTAATAAAATAAAAGGTGGTGGTGGTCATCGCCACCAGTAAGGTGCCCGCGCTGATGATGCGCCAGTTTTTAACAATAGTGGTCAGTATCTCTTTGGTATCGGGACGATGCTTACGCTGCAGAAACGCTTCGGTCTCCTGCAGCGAACGCCGGAGCACGAAAATCAGCGGGATAATCAGGCAGCCGATAAAGAAGGGAATGCGCCAGCCCCATTCTGCAATCTCGTCGTGACCCAGCGTCTCGTTCAGCGCGTAGCCAATCAGCGCCGCCATGACGATGGCGACCTGTTGGCTGGCGGACTGCCAACTGGTATAGAACCCCTTTTTCCCCGGTTTGGCGATTTCCGACAGGTAGACCGACACACCGCCGAGCTCGACCCCGGCCGAGAATCCTTGCAACAAACGGCCAATTAAGACCAGCACCGGCGCCAGCACGCCGATGGTTTGGTAGCCCGGCACCAGCGCAATCAGTAACGTGCCGCAGCCCATAATCGCCAGGGTGACCATCAGCCCTTTGCGGCGACCGATCCTGTCGATATAAGCTCCTAATACCACCGCGCCGATGGGGCGCATCAGGAAACCGGAACCAAATACGGCAAAGGTGAGCATCAACGCCGCGAACTCACTCTCTGCCGGAAAGAAGGTCCTGGCGATATAGGTGGCATAGAAACCAAACAGAAAGAAGTCGAATTGCTCGAGAAAATTACCGCTGGTTACGCGGAGAATTGCGCTGAAGGTACCGGCGCGCGAGGTTGGTTGGGTCATAGGGTGTGCTCTCCATTGTCTTTATCTTGTTTTTATAGAGGTAAGAGGGGCGGGTTAGTCACCTGCGACTGCCGCCTGTTTTCCGCGGCGTTTCTCAATCGCCCACTTGAGTAGCGCCGCACAGCGATAAAATCCGTGGGCAAATTTTCCGTAAGGCAGCGTTAAAAACAGCGCCATCACCACCCCGAGATGGATAGCAAGCAGAATGCCCATCCACGAGGTGTCCCGGCCCGCCAGTAGCGCGAGCCCGGTAAAACTGGTCAGCAGCAACAGTAGGATAAAAGCGCGATCCATCGGTTTTTGCCGTGCATCGCCGTGCAGCGGCGAGCGGCGCAGGTTCAGCCATAGCAAACCCGCCGGGCCCACCAGTAGCCCGATGCCGCCGAGCGTGCCAAGCAGCACCGGTACGCTAAAGAACGGGTAGGGCGCCTCCCAACCGGCGAGATAGTGATAGCCCGTAGCCACAACCGTGGCGGCGAAACAGAGCATAAAACCGTAAAATGTGAAGTGGTGAAAACGGCGGCGCATCAGCGTGAAGGCGTCATCGGCCTCGTTACAGCCTTTACCGTGTCCGCCGTCGAGATATTTCAACGTCAGCGCATCATGTGAGGCCCTGGCGATATCACCAGCTTGCGGTTGGCCAGGTGAGATCTCGCGCCAGAAACGAATCACCCCGCTCATCAATAAACCAATGGCCACAATGAAAACCGAACCGAACATCCACGCCAGCAGGTTATGCGGAAAAATCTGGTAGAAATCACCGGCCAGCGGCGGGTGCAGCAGCGAACCTTTAAGCCCCATCGCCAGCAGCAGAAACAGGACAAGACCCGCGACCAGCGCCAGCACCGTGGCGATCCCCGCACGGCGATATAAACTGCCGAAAGCGGCGGGCCGGGCGTAATGTTGATAGGTTTCCAGCCGCACTTCCGCCATTGCTTTGGGAACATTAATCGCAAACTCGTGCGGCGGGGCATACTGACAGGCGTGCAGACAGGCGCCGCAGTTGTGGCACAGGTTCGCCAGATAGTTAATATCCGCCTTGCCGAATGCCAGACGCTGGGTCATGGCAGGGAACACGGCGCAAAAACCTTCGCAATAGCGGCAGGCGTTACAGACCTGCATCGCCCGTTCGACTTCCGCCTCCGGCTCGGTGATGATTTGCGCCTCGATGATCAGCTTTTCAAGCGACTTCATGATGTTTCTCCTGCTGCGCCGCCAGGGCGGCTTGCTGACCGGCAATGCGGCCGAATGTGGTCCCGATCGACATGCCTACGCCGGCGGTATAGCCTTTGCCCAGTACGTTGCCAGCCATCATTTCGCCGGCGACAAACAGGTTGCGGCTCGGCTTACCGGCAAAGTGAACGGCGGTGTGTTGATTGACGAACAGCCCGAGGTAGGTGAAGGTGATCCCTGGACGCAGGGCATAACCATAATAAGGCGGCGTATCGATAGGCCGCGCCCAGTGGGTTTTTGGCGGCGTCAGGCCGGAGGTAGCGCAGTTATCAAGACGGGTATGGTCGAACTGGCCTGGCGTACAGGCGGCATTGTAGCTGGCGATGGTCTGCGACAAACGTTCGCCATCCAGCCCCAATTGGCGGGCCAGTTCCGCGATGGTATTGGCCTGGGCGCCCGGAAAAACGGGCGGCATAAACTGTCCAACGGCTTTACTGTCGATGATCGAATAGCCGATTTGCCCCGGCTGGTGGGCGACCAGACGGCCCCAGATGGCGTAACGTTTGGGCCAGAAATCCTCCCCTTCATCATAAAAGCGCTCGGCATCGCGGTTCACCACCACCCCCAGCGACACGCAGTCGACGCGGGTACAGATGCCGCCGTCATAGAGCGGCGCCCGGGCGTCAATGGCGACGCAGTGCGACTGTGAAGGATCGCCGATGATATCGGCTCCGGCGTCGATCATAAATTTGAGCAGCACTCCCTGGTTAAAACGGGTGCCGCGGATGAGAAAGTTGTCGGCAGGCCACTCGCCGCGCTCATTTTGCCCCCAGGCTTCGCGCAGCCACTCGCGGTTAGATTCAAAACCGCCAGCGGCGAGCACGCAGGTTTTCGCGGCGATGCGCTCGGCGCCTGCCAGCGCGGCGACGAATTCGCCATCACGTAATTCAAGCGCCTGCACCGGCGTGTTATAGCGGATCTGCACGCCCATCTGCTCGGCGCTGCGGTAATAGGCATTGACCAGGGCTTTACCGCCGCCCATAAAAAAGGCGTTGGTGCGTGCGACGTGCAGGGCGCCGGATAAGGGCGGTTGAAAGTTAACGCCATGACGGCGCATCCAGTCCCGACATTGTGACGAAGTGCGGATCACCAGGCGAGCCAGCGCTTCGTTGGTGTTGCCCCCGGTGACGCGCAGCAGATCCTGCCAGTATTCTTCTTCCGGGTAGCTGTCGACTAAGACATCCTGCGGCGCATCGTGCATACAACGCAGGTTACGCGTGTGCTGAGAGTTACCGCCTCGCCATTCCCGCGGCGCGGCTTCCAGCAGCAATACGGATGCGCCTGCTTCCCGGGCGGTTAAGGCGGCGCATAACGCGGCGTTGCCGCCGCCAATCACCAGTACATCCACCATTATCGGCTCCATTACGCTTTGACTAATTGTTAAATTTGTAATGGAAATGTAAGACTCAGGAGCGACAGGCGCTATGGCGTAAAGCTAAAGAGGGGTTTAGGAAGTGTAAAGGCTGGCGCCCGGCCAGCAGCCAGTTTCCACAAGCTGACGCATGACTTTGTTCAGTATCACGCGCGCGGCAAGGCCTGCCGGGGTGAGTTCGTCATCTGAGAGACTGACCAGAAAATTAGGTCGGCTTAGTACCGGATTGTCGACGCCGATCACTCTTAGCGCCTCGCTGTCGAGATGAGAAATCGCCGCGCCCGGCTGCAGCGTGGCGCCGAGCCCGTCACGGACGGCGCGCATCAGCAGGGCCAGGCCATCGATTTCAGCCACCACGTCAACGTTGATGGCGTGCTCCTGGCAAATAGCGTCCAGCCTGCCGCGCAGGCCATGTCCCTGGCTTGGCATAATCAGCGGGATGGCGGCAAGCTGGTCCGGAGAGATGCTATCGCCGGGCAGCGGCGCCAGCACGTCATGGGCGCCAATCAGGAACAGACGTTCCTCAAGAATGGGTCTGGCGCTCCAGCGCAGGATCTTCTCTTTCTGGAAAACGATGGCTAAATCGAGCTGGCGAGTGTTGATCATCCGTTCCAGATTGCCAGAGAGGCTTTCCACCAGGTGCAGGCGGACGTCGGCGTAGCTTTCGCGCATGGCGTTGATAAAAGGTACGCCCAGTACAGAAGCGGTGCTCGGCGCCATACCGACGCTGACGTGACCGGAAAGGCGTGCTTCACGCGCGGCGAGAATGGCATCGTCAGCATGGCGCAGCGCCAGTTGCGCCTGCGAGTAAAAGGCGAGGCCGGCGCTGGTGGGCATTACGCCGCGCGAAGTCCGTTGCAGCAGGCGGATAGCGAGTTCATTTTCCAGACGCGCCATTTGCTGGCTGAGCGCAGAGACGCCAATATTCAGATCGAGCGCGGCGCGGCCCATACTGCCGGTTTCCACGATGCGGACAAAATAGCGTAGCTGGCGCAGCTCCATAGTGACTCTCCGTACAAGGCGTTAGGCTCTGACAGAATACTTATTCAGGCGGATTTCGCCCATAAAAAAAGCCAACCTGAAGGCTGGCTTTTCATTACATACGAGACGGGAAATTATTTATTCACCGCATCGTGGGCATGTTCATCTTCGCGGCAGTCGCCTTCCGCACAGTGGCCGTAGAGGTACAGGCTGTGGTTGGTTAAGCGGATGCCGTGTTGCGCAGCAATTTCACGTTGGCGGGATTCGATAGAATCATCGCTGAACTCGATCACTTTGCCGCAATCGAGGCAAATCAGGTGATCGTGGTGGTGCTGCTGAGTCAGCTCGAATACGGATTTACCGCCTTCGAAGTTGTGACGAGTCACGATGCCTGCATCGTCGAACTGGTTCAGCACGCGGTAAACGGTAGCCAGACCAATCTCTTCACCCATATCGATCAGGCGTTTATATAAATCTTCCGCACTGACGTGATGGTTATCCGGTTCCTGCAACACTTCCAGAATTTTCAGTCGGGGAAGTGTGACTTTCAGGCCAGCCTTCTTTAATGCGATATTGTTGTCAGTCATGCGGAATCTGTCCTGTTGCTAAAGATCGGCTTCCTTCAAAGGGAAGCAATACAGAGAATCACCCGATGTAATGCGTCTCATTATAGAGCTGCTACTCTGAAATGAAAACTGCAAGCATCGCGCCTTGTAAGCTGTCAAAAACGAATTACCAGCTACAAACTGTGTCACGTGACCTCGTGGAATCAGAGGACATTGTACAGATATGTGATGAAAAGTTAAAAACTTGTAGCTATTAGTTTGATTGCTTTTATCTATTAATTCAGCGCAGCTTAATAGCTGCGCTGTTTGATTCTTAGGCGTTTTTGATTTCTTCCAGATGCAGCTCTTCGGAAATCTGCTTCACCCACTTCTCAACGCGCTCGTTGGTCAGTTCCGGCTGACGGTCTTCATCAATCGCCAGACCGACGAAGTGATCGTCGTCTGCCAGGCCTTTAGACGCTTCGAAGTGGTAACCCGCGGTCGGCCAGTGGCCAACGATGGTTGCGCCGCGCGGTTCAATGATGTCACGAATGGTGCCCAGCGCATCGCAGAAGTATTCTGCGTAATCTTCCTGGTCGCCGCAGCCAAAGACGGCTACCAGCTTACCGTTGAAGTCGATCTCTTCCAGCGTCGGGAAGAAGTCGTCCCAGTCGCACTGCGCTTCGCCGTAGTACCAGGTTGGGATGCCGAGCAGCAGAATATCGTGGCTTTCCAGATCTTCTTTGCTGCTCTTGGCAATGTCGTGAACTTCAGCAACGTCTTTACCGAGCTGCTTTTGGATCATTTTTGCAATATTTTCGGTGTTGCCGGTGTCGCTGCCAAAAAAGATGCCGATGATTGCCATGAGTAAAATAACCTCTTGAAACTTAATGATGTGGTAGTGGCATTATGCCTACAGTTAACGGCAATCATAGCAGAACAGGGAAGGGCGCGGAAACAGCAATAACGTCCTGGTGCACACTCTGCTACATGAAAGCGATTTTTTTGCGTTTTTCAGACTTCGCCCTGGTTACGCAGGCAGGCCAGTTGGTGCATCAGTATCTCTTCGATAAGATCGCTGCGGCTCATGTTGCGGGCTTCCGCCAGCTCATTAAGCGCGTCGACCGCATCGGCGTTGAGCTTCAACTCAACGCGCTTCAAGCCGCGAACCTTATCGCGTTTGAGCTGATTGCGTTTGTTGATGCGCAGTTGTTCATCGCGCGAAAGCGGATTGGTTTTCGGTCTACCCGGGCGACGCTCATTTGCGAACAAATCTAATGTCGTTCGGTCCGTTTGTTCTTTTGCCATGATTCAGAGTGACTTCGGGGAAACAAGCTGCCGGGCTATAGCCGGCGCAGATAGCGCGCCATAATACATCAGGCGGAGCGCTGCGCCAACGACCGCGGGCATTATGCCGCGCGGTCGGGCGTTTTTTAGCCACTCAGGCTTCAATTGTGCTCAGATAGCGGCGAATTGCGCGTAAAACCGCCTCGGGTTTTTCCGCATGCACCCAGTGTCCGGCGCCGGCAATGACGTGGGCGCGGGCCTGCGGGAACTGCGCCAGCAGCGCGTCGCGGTATTCATCGGTGACATAAGGGGAGTTGCCGCCGGGAATAAATTGCGCCGGGTGCGGCCAGGCGGGCACGGTTTCCCAGCCGACAATATGCGGGTATTGATCCCACAGCGCCGGCACGTTGAAGCGCCACGCGCCGTCGACAAAGGATTTCAGCAGAAACTGAATGACGCCTTCTTCATTTATATACTCGCGCATTACCTGCGCCGCCTGCTGGCGGGTGCTGGCGGCGGATTCGCTGACGGCGTTAATCGCCGCGAAGATCTCATCATGACGGCGGACGTGATAAGCCACCGGCGCAATATCAATCGCCACCAGCCCGGCGATGCGATCCGGCGCCAGCGCGGTCAGCGCCATCACCGCTTTGCCGCCCATCGAATGGCCGATAAAGGTCGCTTTCTCGATCTGATGATCGTCGAGGGTATCGAGCAGATCCTGCGCCATCGCGCGGTAGGTCATCTCCGGTGAACGCGGCGATAAGCCGTGGTTGCGCATATCGACCTGCAATATATCGTAGTCGGCGACCAGATCGCGGGCGAGGATCCCAAGGTTGTCCAGGCTGCCGAACAGGCCGTGTACCAGGACGACTGGGGATTTATTGTGCGGGTTTTGTGCAGATTGCGCTCGGCTATTTAATTTCATGGCAAAGTTCTTTTTTTCGCTCCGTCGGGTTAGGGTATTATGTTGGACATTCTGCCATTAGGCTGCAAGACCCGGAAGCATTCTGAGTTTTACCGCCATCCTGGTTTGACGCTATTCGCGGTTGGGATTTGTCCTCTATCTGATGCCTTTTGTGCTGTAGTGTGAAAGACAAAGGATAGTTAATCCCGACGACTTGTATTCAGAAACAAAGAAATCGCACTGGATTAAGATGAAAACAATCGAAGTTGATGATGAGCTCTACCGCTATATTGCCAGCCACACTCTGCATATCGGCGAGAGCGCATCCGACATTTTACGGCGCATGCTGAAATTTTCCGCCGTTTCTCAGCCTGCATCTGGCGCGCCAGCGGCGAAAGCCGCGCCGGCGGCTGCTCCTGCGGCGGCGCCAGTCGTCGAAGCGAAGCCGGCCAACCCGGTTAAAGATAAAGTCCGCGCCATGCGCGAGCTGCTGTTATCTGACGAATATGCTGAACAAAAGCGCGCGGTTAACCGCTTCATGCTGGTATTGACTACGCTTTACTCGTTAGACAGCAAGGCATTTTCAGAAGCCACTGAGTCTCTGCACGGACGCACCCGCGTATACTTCGCCGAAGACTCACGGACGCTGCTGAAAAGCGGTAATCAGACCAAACCGAAACAGGTTCCTGGTACGCCGTGGTGGGTTATCACCAATACTAATACCGGCCGTAAATGCAGCATGATCGAACACATCATGCAATCAATGCAGTTCCCTGCGGAGCTGATTGAAAAGGTATGCGGCACGATCTAGTTAATTAAACTTTGCACCAGAAGGATCAGGCAATGGCAATCGATAAACGTGCGGGTCAGCCGGCACAACAGAGTGATTTGATTAACGTCGCCCAGCTGACCGCTCAGTACTATGTGCTGAAGCCGGAAGCGGGTAATGCGGAGCATGCGGTTAAGTTTGGCACCTCCGGCCATCGCGGTAGCGCAGGGCGCCACAATTTCAATGAGCAGCATATTCTGGCGATTGCGCAGGCGATTGCGGAAAACCGCGCGAAAAACGGCATCACCGGCCCATGCTACGTTGGTAAGGATACCCACGCTTTATCCGAACCGGCCTTCATTTCCGTGCTGGAAGTGCTGGCGGCGAACGGCGTTGATGTGATCGTTCAGGAAAACAACGGTTTCACCCCGACGCCGGCGGTTTCCAACGCGATTCTGGTGCATAACAAAAAAGGCGGCCCGTTGGCGGATGGTATCGTTATCACCCCGTCGCACAACCCGCCGGAAGATGGCGGTATTAAATACAACCCGCCAAACGGCGGCCCGGCTGATACCAACGTGACTAAAGTGGTGGAGAACCGTGCGAATGAACTGCTGGCCGCCGGTCTGCAGGGCGTGAAGCGTATTTCTCTCGACGCCGCGCTGGCTTCCGGCCACGTGAAAGAGCAGGACCTGGTACAGCCGTTTATTGAAGGGCTGGCGGATATCGTCGATATGGCGGCTATTCAGAAAGCGGGCCTGAAACTGGGCGTCGACCCGCTGGGCGGTTCGGGTATCGAATACTGGAAACGCATCGGCGAGCATTACAAGCTGGATCTGACCATCGTTAACGATCAGGTCGATCAGACGTTCCGCTTTATGCACCTGGATAAAGATGGCGCGATCCGCATGGACTGCTCCTCCGAGTGTGCGATGGCGGGTCTGCTGGCGCTGCGCGATAAGTTCGATCTGGCCTTCGCCAACGATCCGGATTACGACCGTCACGGTATCGTGACCCCGGCTGGCCTGATGAATCCGAACCACTATCTGGCGGTGGCTATCAACTACCTGTTCCAGCATCGTCCGCAGTGGGGTAAAGACGTTGCCGTTGGTAAAACGCTGGTTTCCTCGGCGATGATTGACCGCGTGGTTAACGATCTGGGCCGTAAGCTGGTGGAAGTGCCGGTGGGCTTCAAGTGGTTTGTTGACGGTCTGTTCGATGGCAGCTTCGGCTTCGGCGGCGAAGAGAGCGCAGGGGCATCATTCCTGCGTTTCGATGGCACGCCGTGGTCCACCGATAAAGACGGTATCATCATGTGCCTGCTGGCGGCGGAAATCACCGCGGTGACCGGTAAGAACCCGCAGGAGCACTACAACGAGCTGGCGGAACGCTTTGGCGCCCCGAGCTACAACCGTCTGCAGGCATCGGCCACTTCCGCGCAGAAAGCGGCGCTGTCTAAGCTGTCGCCGGAAATGGTGAGCGCCGACACGCTGGCGGGCGATCCAATCACCGCGCGTCTGACCGCGGCGCCGGGCAACGGCGCTTCTATCGGCGGGCTGAAAGTGATGACCGACAACGGCTGGTTCGCGGCCCGTCCGTCAGGCACCGAAGACGCCTACAAAATCTACTGCGAGAGCTTCCTTGGCGAAGAGCATCGCAAGCTGATTGAAAAAGAAGCGGTAGAAATTGTCAGTGAAGTGCTGAAAAACGCCTGACCCTGTTTACCCCGGCGGCGTTAACCGACCGCCGGGGTCATTGATTTGTTCCCTTCAAGGCATAAAGCGATAGCCAATACCGGTTTCGGTCAGCAGATGCTGCGGCCGCGCCGGGTCAGCCTCCAGTTTTTGCCGTAAGTGCCCCATATAAATCCGCAAATAGTGACTGTGCTCCACGGCGTTAGGTCCCCATACCTGATTCAGAAGCTGGCGCTGGGTAAGCACTTTGCCCGGATTGTTCAGTAGCGCCGCCAGCAGGCGAAACTCGATGGGCGTTAGATGAATTTCTTCACTGCCGCGCATGATACGGCGGGCGGGGATATCGACGCTAATATCAGCAAAGCGCACCACCGGCTCATCGGCCTGCGCGCTGCCGTGACGGCGCAGCGCGACGCGCAGCCGCGCCTGCAGTTCGCCTATGCCAAACGGTTTACTCAGGTAGTCATCGGCGCCGGCGTCAAGGGCGGCGATTTTGTCATGCTCTTCGCTGCGCGCCGACAGCACGATAATCGGCATCTGGCTCCACTGGCGAACTTCACGGATAAAATCATTACCGTCCCCGTCCGGCAGGCCGAGATCGAGGATCGCTAAATCCGGTTTGCGGGTGGCGGCTTCGATGAGCCCCCGCTGCAGTGTTTCGGCTTCAAATACGCGCATACCGTCGGCTTCCAGCGCGGTGCGCAGAAAGCGGCGGATAGCATGTTCGTCTTCGATGATTAAAACGTTAATCACATGTCCTCGGTTAACTCTTCCAGTTCTGGGGGCGCTTCTCGCGGCAGTGTAACACGGAAACAGGCTCCGCCCTCCGGACGGTTGCTGGCGGTAATGCTACCGTCGTGCACCTCGACAATGGCCTGGCAAATTGCCAGTCCCAGACCGACGCCGGGGATAGCCGACTCTTTATTACCACGCGCGAACTTATCAAAGATAGCCTGTTCCTGGCCTGCCGGGATCCCCGGACCATTATCCCAGACTTCAATGATCAACTGCTGCCTATCCGCTTCGGCGTGAATGCCAATCTGCGCCTGCGCGCCGGCGTATTTATGCGCGTTTTCCAGCAGGTTGATCAGCACCCGCTCAAACAGCGGGCCGTCTACGTGGAGCAGCAGTAGCGGGTCCGGCAGCGACAGCTGGATGTGCTGGCCGCCAAGCCCCGGCTCCAGCATACGCAGGGCGCTACCGACTATCTCTTCGAGGGTTAACCACTCTTTATGCAGATTAAAGCCGCCGGACTGAATACGCGCCATATCCAGTAAATTATTCACCAGCCGGGTGGTGTTGAGCACGTGCTGGCGAATTTCGTTGGCCTGCGGCGCGTGCTTCGAACCTTCGCTGGCCAGATCGAGGGTCAGGATCTCCGCCTGGCCGAACAGGACCGTCAGCGGCGTCCGCAGATCGTGGGAGAGGGCGGCCAGTAGTGAGTTGCGCAGACTTTCGCGTTCGCTGGTCAAGCGCGCCTGCTCTTCGCTGGCGGTCAGGGTCAGGCGCTCAAGGGCGCTGGCCACCAGCAGGGTAAAGGTTTCCAGCAGCCGTTGCTGTTCGGGGATCATCAGCTGACGCAGATTTTCCGGTTCGACCAGCAGCAGTCCCCAGGTGCGGGCGGCGCTTTGTAGCGGCAGAATTTGATACGGCACGCCGGGGAGAGTGTCGGTACCGGCTCCGGCTGGCTGGCCCTTATCGAAGCTCCAGCGGGCAATCGCATCATCCCACGAGAAAACCCCGGATTGCTGGGTCATCGGCTGCAGCTGCCCGTTCTCATCTGGCAGCAGTAGTTGGCTGCGGGCCTGAAAGGTGGAGGTAATAAAGCGTTCGCTGGTGGCGGCGATATCTTCGCGGCTGCGGCCGACCGCCAGCGCTTTCGACATTTCATACAGGTGGCGGGTGCGCCGCTC
Source organism: Klebsiella sp. CN_Kp088 (assembly GCF_040064335.1). NCBI lineage: Bacteria > Pseudomonadati > Pseudomonadota > Gammaproteobacteria > Enterobacterales > Enterobacteriaceae > Klebsiella > Klebsiella sp. CN_Kp088. The sequence goes on from NZ_JBEAIQ010000038.1 coordinate 24,842, forward strand.
GCGGTAACGCGCCACCCGCGCCTGGTAACGCATCCCGGCGGTCAGGTTGCCGATCACCAGACCAACGGTCAGCATCACGCCGAACGTCAGCAGATACTGGACGTCGGAAACCGCCAGCGTGCCGCGTGGGGCGACAAAAAAGAGATCGAAGCTAATGACGTTGATAAAGGTCGCCAGCACCGATGGCCAGCGGCCATACAGCAGGGCGATAATCACCACGCCCAGTAGATAGAGCATCACCAGGTTGGCGGCTTCAAAGGCCATTAGCCACTGCATGGCGACTACGGTGATAATGGCGCACAGCGCCACGGCTAACAGACAGCCCTTCAACTGCTGGCGCCATTTGTCGAGCGCCGTACGATTGTCGTTCGCGCGGGCGGGCAGGGAGGCCGGTTTTTCATCCAGCGCGATCACCACCAGATCGAGGTCCGGGGCGCGACGCGCCAGACGGTCGGCAAACCCGGCTCGTTCCCACCAGCGGCGCTCTCCCTGACGGCCAATCACAATTTTGCCGAGGTTGTGCTCGCGAGCGTAATGCAGTACCGCTTTTTCTTCCGATGGGTCGGAGAGGGTGGCGGTCTCGGCGCCTAACTCTTGCGCCAGCTTCAGCGCGGCGAGGATCGCCCGCCGCCTGGCCTCCGGCAGTCGGTGCAGCGCGGGCGTTTCTACATAGACCGCGTGCCAGACACTGCCGAGTCTGGCTGCCAGCCGGGCGGCGGCGCGAACCAGTTTTTCGCTGCCGGTGTTGTGGCCGATGCACAGCAGAATGGCGTCGCGGGTGTGCCAGACTTTTTCCTGCCCCTGGCGGTCGCGCCAGGCGCGCATTTGCTCGTCTACCCGGTCGGCGGTACGGCGCAGCGCCAGCTCGCGCAGGGCGATCAGATTACCTTTGCGGAAGAAGTTTTCGATGGCGCGTTCGGCCTGACCGCCAATGTACACCTTGCCCTCATTCAGGCGCTGGCGCAGATCGTCCGGCGGCAAATCCACCAGTACTACATCATCGGCGGCGTCAAAGAAGGGGTCGGGGACGGTTTCGCGTACCTGCACGCCGGTAATACCGCTGACCACATCATTGAGGCTTTCAAGATGCTGGACGTTGACGGTGGTGAAGACGTCGATACCGGCTTCGAGCAGTTCTTCGACGTCCTGCCAGCGTTTCGGGTGGCGCGAACCCGGCGCGTTGCTATGCGCCAGTTCGTCCACCAGGATCAGCGCCGGGCGGCGGGCCAGCGCGGCATCGAGGTCAAACTCATGGACGTAGCGTCCGCGATGGGAAATGCGCTTTTGCGGGAGGGCGCTAAGCCCCTCCAGCATGGCGGCGGTATCTTTGCGGCCGTGGGTTTCCGCCACGCCGATCAGAATATCCAGCCCCTGAGCGCGCAGCCGCTGCGCTTCCGCCAGCATAGCCCAGGTCTTACCCACCCCGGCGCAGGCGCCGAAAAACACCTTCAGCTTGCCGCGATGCGGCGCAGCGGTTTGTTGCAGCAGACGGTCGGGGTCCGGGCGCAGCGGCTCGTCACTCATTGATTAATCCTTCAGGGCATCCAGCGCCATATTCAGTTGCAGTATATTTACCACAGGTTGACCGAGAAAACTGAGCAACGGTTTTTGCGTCGCCTGATCCACTAACTGTTTCACCTGCGCATCGCTAAGATTGCGCGCTTTGGCGACGCGCGGTACCTGCCACAGCACCGCGGCAGGGGTCAGGTTGTTATCCAGCCCGCTGGCCGACGCGGTAACCAGCTCGACCGGCACCGTCGGATTCGCTTGCGGGTTAGCGGCGCGTAACGCCTCTACCCGCTCGCTAATCGCTTTATCCAGCGCCGGATTGCTGATCGCCAGGTTACTGCCGCCAGAGGCCAGCGGATTATCCGCCACCTCTGCCGTCGCGGAAGGGCGTCCATGGAAATAACCGGCGGCGGTAAAGTTCTGCCCGATCAGAGCGGAGCCGCGCACCTCGCCGTCGATCTGGATCAGCGAGCCGTTAGCCTGCTGCGGGAACCACCACTGCCCTAAGGCGGTAGTCAGCAACGGATACAGGCCGCCAGTGAGCAGGGTTAACAGAATAAATAGCACAAGTGCCGGACGAATTAATGACATGGTAGTTTCCTCACACCAGACCCGTCAGGGTCAGCAACAGGTCGATAGCTTTAATACCGACAAACGGCACAATCAGCCCGCCGAGGCCGTAAACCCACAGGTTGCGGCGCAGCATCGCCGATGCCGACAGCGGACGATAGCTCACGCCTTTCAGCGCTAAAGGGATCAGGCAGACGATAATCAGGGCGTTGAAAATAACCGCGCTCATGATCGCCGAAGAGGGCGAGTGCAGATGCATCACGTTCAGCATCGCCAGCTGCGGATAGGCGGCGGCGAAGGCGGCCGGAATAATCGCGAAATACTTGGCGACGTCGTTGGCGATACTGAATGTGGTTAACGACCCACGGGTCATCAGCATCTGTTTACCGATATGCACCACTTCAATCAGCTTGGTCGGGTTCGAGTCGAGATCCACCATATTGCCCGCCTCTTTTGCTGCCTGGGTGCCGGAGTTCATCGCGACCGCCACATCAGCCTGCGCCAGCGCCGGGGCGTCGTTGGTACCGTCACCGGTCATCGCCACCAGCCGTCCTTCCGACTGATACTGGCGAATCAGCGCCAGCTTGGCTTCCGGTGTCGCTTCGGCAAGAAAATCATCAACTCCCGCTTCGGCGGCGATGGCGGCAGCGGTCAGACGGTTATCACCGGTGATCATCACCGTCTTAATGCCCATTTTGCGCAGCTGGGCGAAACGCTCTTTAATGCCGCCTTTGACGATATCTTTGAGTGAAATAATGCCCAGCACGCGTTCGCCTTCCGCCACCACCAGCGGCGTGGCCCCCTGGCGGGCGACCTCTTCTACCTGCTTATCGACATCGGCCGGGAAGTGGCCGCCGTTGGCTTCGATATGGCGGCGAATCGCGTCCACCGACCCTTTGCGGATCATGCGTTGGTCGATGTTGATACCGCTCATACGGGTCTGGGCGGTAAAGGGGACAAATGTGGCGTGCAGCGACTGCAGGTCGCGTTCGCGCAGATTAAAGCGCTGTTTCGCCAGTACCACGATGCTGCGGCCTTCCGGCGTTTCATCCGCCAGCGACGACAGCTGTGCGGCATCGGCCAGCACGCGCTCTTCGACGCCGCGCGCCGGCAGGAAAGCCGAGGCCTGACGGTTGCCGAGGGTGATGGTGCCGGTTTTATCCAGCAGCAGTACGTCGACATCGCCGGCGGCTTCCACCGCGCGGCCGCTGGTGGCGATAACGTTGGCGCCGAGCATTCGGCTCATCCCGGCGACGCCGATAGCGGAGAGCAGGCCGCCGATGGTGGTCGGGATCAGACACACCAGCAGCGCGACCAGCACGGTAACGCTAACCGCATTACCGCTCCACGCCGAGAAGGGCCAGATGGTGGCGGTGGCCAGCAGGAACACCAGCGTCAGGGCGATCAGCAGGATCGTCAGCGCGATTTCGTTTGGAGTTTTACGGCGCTGCGCGCCTTCAACCATAGCGATCATCCGGTCAAGGAAGGTTTCGCCAGGGTTGACGCTGCAGCGGATCACCAGCCAGTCAGAGAGGATCCGGGTGCCGCCGGTGACCGAGGCGAAATCGCCGCCGGACTCGCGGATCACCGGCGCGGATTCCCCGGTGATGGCGCTTTCATCTACCGAAGCGCCGCCTTCGATCACTTCGCCGTCGCAGGGGATAATGTCGCCAGCTTCGACCAGCACGATATCGCCTTTGCGTAACTCTTCCGCCGGGACGTGATCCATCGGAGCATCGTGCTGCGGCGCGCGCAGCTTACGGGCGAAAGCGGTTTTCTTCACCCCTTTCAGGCTGTTGGCTTGCGCTTTGCTACGTCCTTCGGCCATGGCTTCGGCGAAGTTGGCGAACAGTACGGTAAACCATAACCACAGGCTGACGGCGGCGGTAAAGCCGGCGTGACCCGTGAGATACCCCCCGGCCATGGCCATCGCCAGCAGGGTGGTCAGCACGCTGCCAATCCAGACGATAAACATCACCGGGTTACGCCACTGCACCGAGGGGCTGAGTTTTTTCACCGCATCCAGCAGCGCCTGACGCACCAGCGTCGGCTCCAGCAGGGCTAATTGTTTGCGACTCATAACAGGCTGCTCCGCATCGCTTAAAGTAAAGAGAAGTGTTCCGCCACCGGGCCGAGCGCCAGTGCGGGGATAAAGGTCAGGGCGCCGACCAGCAGGACGGTGCCGATAAGCAGGCCGATAAACAGCGCGTCGTGGGTGGCGAGCGTGCCGGAGCTGGCGGGCTGAATTTTCTTATTCACCAGCGACCCGGCAATCGCCATCACCGGGACGATCACCCCGAAGCGGCCCACCAGCATGCAGAACGCCAGCAGCAGGTTCCAGAATGTCGTGCCGGCGCTTAAGCCGCCGAAGGCGCTGCCGTTGTTGTTGGCCGCCGAGGTGACGGCGTACAACACTTCGCTAAAGCCGTGCGGCCCAGGATTCAACATGGCGCTGCGTCCGGCTTCGGTCATCATCGCCAGCGCGGTGCCAAGCAGTACCAGCGTCGGGGTCACCAGAATCGCCAGCGCGATCATTTTCATTTCGCGCACGTCGATTTTCTTGCCGAGATATTCCGGCGTGCGGCCAATCATCAGCCCGGCGATAAATACCGCCAGCATGACGAACAGCAGCATGCCGTACAGCCCGGAGCCTACGCCGCCGAAGACCACCTCGCCAATCTGCATCAACCACATCGGCACCATACCGCCCAGCGCGGTGAAGGAATCATGCATCGCGTTGACCGCACCGCAGGAGGCCGCAGTGGTGACCACCGCAAACAGGCTGCTGGCGAGAATGCCAAAGCGGCTCTCTTTCCCTTCCATATTCAGGCTGCTGTCGGCGCCAAGGCTGAGCAGATGCGGATTTCCGCGGGTTTCCGCCCACATCACCACCGCCACGCAGACCACGAAAATCAGCGCCATCGCCCACAGGATGGCGCGCCCCTGACGGCGATCGCCGACCGCTTCGCCAAAGGCAAAACACAGCGCCGCCGGGATCAAGAAGATCGCCAGCATCTGCACCAGGTTGGTTAACGCCGTCGGGTTCTCAAACGGATGCGATGAGTTGGCGTTAAAGAACCCGCCGCCGTTGGTACCGAGCATTTTGATCGCTTCCTGCGAGGCGACCGGTCCCATCGGTAGCCATTGGCGAACGCCTTCCAGGCTGGTGAACGGCTGATAAGCCTGCAGGTTCTGCGGCACGCCCTGTTGCACAAAGAACAGCGCAATCAGCAGAGAGATTGGCAGTAGCAGCCACAGCGTAATGCGGGTCAGGTCGACCCAGGCGTTGCCGAGGGTGCTGACTTTCTGTCGCGCCCAGGCGCGGGTCAGCACGAAGATCACCGCAATACCGGTCGCGGCTGACAGGAAGTTTTGCACCGCCAGGCCCACCATCTGGCTGAGATAGCTCATGGTGGTTTCCCCGGCGTAGGCCTGCCAGTTAGTGTTGCTGACGAAGCTTACCGCGGTATTCAACGCTAAATCCCATGACAGGTTGGGGAAGTGCTGCGGATTGAACGGCAGCCACCCCTGACACATCAGCAGCGCCATCAGCGCCGCGAGACCAATAGCGTTAAACAGCACAATGGCGATCAGGTACTGCCGCCAGTCCATCTCCTGGCTGCGAATCCCCGCCAGCCGCCAGATACCGCGCTCAACGCCGGCAAGTCCAGGAAGCGGAACATCGTTGATCATTCGCGCCAGCAGCGAACCGAGTGGCCGCGCCAGCACCAGCAGTACCAGCAGGAAGCTGGCGATAAGTAAGAACCCTTGCGCGGCCATCAGAATGCCTCCGCATGTATCAGGGCATAGACCAGATACGCCAGCAGCAGGAACACCAGCGTTACGCCGGCAATGATGCCTGTAGTCACTTTCCACCTCCGGGTGTGTCTCTTATTGATATACCGAGAGGGTAGGAATTTCGGCGCAAAGATTTCGCAAAAATCGCCGCGGGCGGTGTAAAAAAAGTATAAAAATGGCTAAAGGCACAATTTAACTAATGGTTAGTATTAATTTAACTTTTTTGTAACTCAGTTACGCCGAGAATGTAAATTAAGTATAAATAAGTGCTTTTTAGTGGTCGGATGAGTAGTAAAATTACAACCGGCGCGGTACTATTTGTGCAGACAAACATTGTGACATTTACCGGCGTTGCTTGCCGGCCTGACAAAGGGGAGAGAAATTATGGCGTTGTACAAAGCTTATCCTGCTCACATTATCCTGATGCGTCGCGCTTTCGCCGTCGTGGCCGGGGTCGCTGCGCTGCCGGTGATGCTGTTCTGGAAAGATCGCGCCCGTTATTACAGCTGGCTGCATCGCGTATGGGCGAAAACCAGCGAACAGCCGGTATGGATGGCGCAGGCGGAAAAAGCCGCGCACGACTTCTACTAAATCCGCGCTGCTGCGACGAATATCAAAACCGCCGGTTGACGACCGGCGTTTTTTTTTCGTCTGCTGTCTACACTTAGCTTTCACGCGCCGTGGCAGAATTGGCAGGTGCGTATTTTACCGCAGCGCGCTATTTTGCCGGCCTGAGTGCTGAGTTTTGCTTACGGAGAGTGAGGAGTTTTATGGCCACCCATTTGGTCTGGTTTCGCATGGATTTACGCCTTAACGATAATCTGGCGCTGGCCGCCGCCTGCCGCGACCCGAAGGCGCAGGTGCTGGCGCTGTATATTGCTACGCCAGAGCAGTGGCGCCAACATCACATGGCGCCGCGCCAGGCGGCCTTTATCGCCAGCCATTTACGCAGCCTCCACGCGGCGTTGGCGGAACGCGGTATCCCGCTGCTGGTTGAAGAAGCGGACAATTTCGCCGCCAGCATCGAGCTGCTGACGCGCATCTGTAAACAGCACCAGGTTAGCCATCTATTTTATAATTATCAGTATGAGTTTAATGAGCGCCAGCGCGACGCCGGTGTTGAGAAAATCCTGAAAGAAGTCACCTGCCAGGGGTTTGATGACAGCGTGCTGTTGCCGCCGGGCAGCGTGATGACCGGCAACCGCGAGATGTATAAAGTCTTTACGCCGTTTAAAAATGCCTTTATCCGCCGCCTGCGTGAAGGGTTGCCGGAGTGCGTGGCGGCGCCGAAACCGCGCCAGTCAGCCACCCGACAGGCCTCGCCGCTGCCTGAGATCAACTATCCGCAAACGCCGTTCGACACCGATCTGTTCGCGGCGGATGAAAAAACGGCGCTGGCTCGATTGCGCGCGTTTTGTCAGCAGCCGGCGGCAGATTACGACCAGCAGCGCGATTTTCCGGCGATAGAGGGAACCAGCAGGCTATCGCCGTGTCTCGCGGTAGGCGTACTGTCGCCGCGCCAGTGCCTGCATCGCTTGTTACGGGAGCAGCCCGGCGCGCTGGATGGCGAAGCGGGCGCAAGTTGGCTGAACGAGATTATCTGGCGCGAGTTCTATCGTCATCTGATGGTTTACTATCCGAAACTGTGTAAAGGCCGGCCGTTTGTCGCCTGGACCGACAAGGTCGCCTGGCGCAGCAATGAGGATGAACTGCGGGCCTGGCAACAGGGGCAAACCGGTTTCCCCATCGTCGATGCCGCCATGCGGCAGCTTAACGCCACCGGCTGGATGCACAACCGTCTGCGGATGATTGTCGCCAGCTTCCTGGCGAAAGACCTGCGCCTCGACTGGCGGCAAGGAGAGCGCTATTTCATGAGCCAACTGATCGACGGCGATTTGGCGGCCAATAACGGCGGTTGGCAGTGGGCGGCCTCGACCGGTACCGATGCAGCCCCTTATTTTCGTATTTTCAATCCGACGACCCAGGGCGAGAAATTTGATAAGCAGGGCGAGTTTATTCGCCGCTGGCTGCCGGAACTGGCTGAAGTGCCAGAAAAAGCGCTGCATCAGCCGTGGCTGTGGGCGGATAAACAGGGGGTAACGCTGAGGTATCCGCGCCCGCTGGTTGACCATAAGCAGGCGCGGCTGGAGACGCTGGCGGCCTGGGAAGCCGCCAGATAGTTTCTATTCTACCGCCAGTTGGCGGGTTTTGACCTTCACGGAGTGATACAGCCAGATGACCAGCACCAGGCCGACGCAGGCCAGCGCGCCCCAGGTGATCTGGCTGAAGACGTCGATGTAGGCTTCAATCGAATAGTTAACCGCGCCCGCGGCATCAAACGACGCCTGCGACGTCTGGTCGGCGATGACGCCGGCCAGATAGTTGGCGATCGCCCCGGAAAGCAGCATATAGATACCGGTCAGCACTCCGGTGACGCCGGGGATTTCGATCCGGGTGATTTGCGACATCGCTACCGGGTCGATAAACAGTTCGGCGAAACCCATCACCGCCAGCCCCAGTACCATTAGCGGCATGGAAGAGTGGCCATACGCGGCCGACCAGCGGGCGCTTAAGGTCAGAATGCAGAACCCGGCGCTCATTAGCCCCAGACCGAGGGCGAATTTCCCCCAGATACGCACGGTGCGGTTGCCCTTGATGTTCTCTTTGACCAGCCATGCCAGCACCATACCGCAGAGCATTACCGCGAAGGCGTTAACCGACTGGAACATCGCGGTTGGTACTTCATAGCTCATGACGTGGCGGTTCACGAAACGGTCGATATACAGGCTGATGGAGCTGCCGCCCTGCTGGGCAAAGGCCCAGAACAGCAGGCTAAAACCGGTGAGGACGATAATCAGACGCAGCTCTTTACGCTGTTTGTCGTTCTCCGCGCGCAGGTAAATACGCGCCAGTACCGCCAGGCCAATCACCGTCGCGACGATCAGCGCATACACCGACCACTCCTGCCAGAACAGCACGGTAATCAACAGCGGCGTCGCCACCAGCAATACCAGCAGCCAGCCCCAGTTCGGCAGGAGGAAGGTCCGCGCGCACAGCGCCTCGCGGTTAACGCCGGTGGTATGGCGGAAGTGGCGACCGCCGCAGAGGAAGATCACCAGACCGGCAATCATACCGACTGCCGCCAGCGCAAAGCCCATCGCCCAGCTGTACTCTTCCTGCACGTAGCCGCAGGCGATAGGCGCGATGATCGAACCAATATTTCCGGCGGCGTACATCAGCGAGAAGCCGCCATCGCGGCGCGGATCGGTCGGCTCATACAGTTCGCCAAGCAGGCAACTGACGTTGGATTTAAACAGCCCGTAACCGCAAACGATAATCGCCAGCGATAAATAGAGGAAGGTGGGGGCGATTTCGCTGGCGCCGAGCACCAGGTGACCGATAGCCATGAGTAGCGCCCCGAGCATCACCGCCATGCGGTTGCCGAGCAGTTTGTCGGCGAGGAAGCCGCCGAGAATAGGGGTGACATAGACCAGGGAGCAGTAGGCGCTAAACAGGGTATAAGCGTGGTTATCGTCGTACTTGAGCTGGTTGGTGAGGTACAGGATTAACAGCGCCCGCATGCCGTAAAAACTGAAGTATTCCCAAATTTGCAGCGCAACGACGTAATAAATCGCCCGTGGCTGTGAAGTTTGTCTGTTCATGTAACGTTCATTTCCTGGCCGTAAAACGAAAGTCGATCTTTCTGCATGAATAGCGTTTGTTTGGTGTTATTCATGGCCTAAATGGCTTTCTGGTTATTTAATATGCTTTATAAGTGCATAAATATACACTAATGCGCGGTGAGGGGAAGAGGCAATTTGGGCGATTATGCGAATGGCTGAAATAGACCCTTTGGCGTCGCTATCGACGACTCGGGCGGATGTGGTTATGTTATAGGTTTGTACAAACTGATTTTCTGATGGAGCGGCAATGAAAAATAGCGAACTGGAACAATTAATTAACGAAAAACTGAATAGCGCGGCCATCAGTGATTACGCCCCGAATGGCCTGCAGGTCGAAGGGCGGGAGTCGGTGCGGAAAATCGTTACCGGCGTGACCGCCAGCCAGGCGCTGCTCGATGAAGCCGTGCGTCTGCAGGCGGATGCGGTGATTGTGCATCACGGCTACTTCTGGAAAGGCGAGTCGCCGGTGATCCGCGGCATGAAGCGCAATCGGCTGAAAACGTTGCTGGCCAACGATATCAATCTTTATGGCTGGCATTTACCGCTGGATGCGCATCCGGAACTGGGCAATAACGCCCAACTGGCGCAACTGCTGGGGATCAACGTGATGGGGGAAATCGAACCATTGGTGCCGTGGGGCGAGCTGTCTATGCCGGTATCCGGGCTGGAACTGGCCTCGTGGATTGAAGCGCGATTGGGACGTAAACCGCTGTGGTGCGGCGATACCGGGCCGGACAAAGTTACCCGCGTCGCCTGGTGTACCGGCGGCGGCCAGAGCTTTATCGATAGCGCGGCCCGCTTTGGCGTCGATGCCTTTATTACCGGCGAAGTGTCTGAGCAGACCATCCATTCCGCCCGTGAGCAAGGGTTGCATTTTTATGCCGCTGGCCATCATGCCACCGAGCGTGGCGGTATTCGCGCCCTGAGCGAGTGGTTGACGGAAAATACCGACCTGGACGTCACCTTTATTGATATCCCTAACCCGGCCTGATGAGAGAGAAAAAAGTGCAGCGAGCGCGTTGTTATCTATTAGGTGAAACGGCGGTGGTCCTGGAGCTTGAGCCTCCGGTGACCCTGGAGAGCCAAAAACGTATCTGGGGCCTGACGCAGCGGTTAACCGACCACGAAGAAGTGGTTGAAGTGATACCGGGGATGAACAACATCACCGTTGTACTGCGCCGCCCGCTGGAGATGGCATGGGAGGCGATTGACAAGCTGCAACGCTGGTGGGAAGAGAGCGAAGCGCTGGAGCCGGAATCCCGTGAGATAAGTATCCCGGTTATCTATGGCGGCGAGGCAGGGCCAGACCTTGGCGACGTCGCGCGCCATTGCGGATTGAGCGAAAAGCAGGTGGTCGAACTGCACTCTTCGGTGGAGTACATGGTGTGGTTTCTGGGTTTCCAGCCGGGGTTTCCGTACTTTGGCGGCCTGCCGGAGCAACTGGCGATGCCGCGTCGCGCCGAGCCGCGCGTACTGGTACCGGCGGGATCGGTTGGTATCGGCGGATCGCAAACCGGTATCTATCCGCTGGCGACGCCGGGCGGCTGGCAGCTGCTGGGTCGCACGCCGCTGGCATTATTCGATCCAAAACGTGAAGAGCCGGTGCTGTTGCGTTCTGGCGATCGCGTGCGCTTTGTGCCGCAGAAGGAGGGGGTATGTTGAAATTTATCCGCGCCGGCATGTACACCTCGGTCCAGGATGGCGGCCGGGAAGGCCAGCGCCAGTGGGGGATTAGCCGCTGCGGCGCGCTGGATAAACCGGCGATGACCATTGCCAATCTGCTGGTGGGCAATGCGCCGGAGACGGCGGCGCTGGAAATTACGCTGGGTCAGGTCGATGTACAGTTTACCCGCCATTGCTGGTTTGCGTTGACCGGTGCCGCCTGCGAAGCGACGCTCGACGGCGCGCCGGTCTGGCTGGGCTGGCGAATGGAAGCGAAGGCCGGGCAGCGGCTGGTGCTAAAAAATCCTCAGCATGGGATCCGCAGCTACCTGGCGGTGGCGGGCGGTATCGACGTTCCTGAAGTTTTAGGTTCCCGCTCTACCGATCTGAAAGTCGGTAGCGGCGGAATCGAAGGGCGCCGGTTGCAGGATGGCGATCAATTGAAGATTGGGAAATCCTCCCGCCGCTTTAGCGCTTCGCGCGGCGTTAAACAGCTGCCGATAGGCAATATTATTCGCGCGCTGCCGGGGCCGGAGTATCACGAATTCGACAGCGTGTCGCAGGAGTCTTTCTGGCGCTCGCCGTGGAAGCTGAGTCCACAGAGCAACCGTATGGGCTACCGCCTGCAGGGGCAGCCGCTCAAGCGCACAACCGACCGGGAAATGCTCTCCCATGGCCTGCTGCCCGGCGTGGTACAGGTACCGCATAACGGCCAGCCGATTGTGTTAATGAACGATGCGCAGACCACCGGCGGCTATCCGCGTATAGCGTGCATTATTGAAGCCGATATGTACCAACTGGCGCAAATTCCGCTGGGTCAGCCGATCCATTTCGTCCCCTGTTCGCTGGAAGATGCGCTGAAAGCGCGCGCCGACCAGCAGCGTTACCTTGAACAACTGGCCTGGAGATTAAGCGATGAAAATTGATTTAAATGCCGACCTCGGCGAAGGCTGCGCCAGCGATAGCGCGCTGCTGCAGCTGGTCTCTTCCGCCAATATCGCCTGCGGCTTTCACGCCGGCGATGCGCTGCTCATGCAGCAGTGCGTGCGCGAGGCGCTGAAAAATGGCGTCGCTATTGGCGCGCACCCAAGCTTCCCGGACCGGGAAAATTTCGGCCGCACCGCGATGCAGTTACCGCCAGAGACGGTTTATGCCCAGGTGCTGTATCAAATTGGCGCGCTGGCGGCAATCGTGCATGCCCAGGGCGGCGAGCTGCAGCACGTCAAACCGCATGGCATGTTGTATAACCAGGCGGCGAAAGAGCCGGCTTTGGCCGATGCCATCGCCCGTGCGGTGCGCGATGCCGACGCCGGCCTGGTACTGGTCGGGCTGGCGGGGAGCGAGCTTATCCGCGCCGGACAGCGCTATCAGCTGACGACGCGCCAGGAAGTCTTCGCCGATCGCGGTTATCTCGCCGACGGTAGCCTGGTGCCGCGCAGCCAGCCGGGCGCGCTGATAGAGAACGAAGAGCAGGCGCTGGCGCAAACGCTGGAAATGGTGCAGCACAATCGGGTGCGCAGCCTGAGCGGCGAATGGGCGCATGTGAAGGCGGAAACGGTCTGTCTGCATGGCGATGGCGCTCATGCGCTCGATTTCGCCCGACGCTTGCGCGCCGCGTTTGCCGGGCGCAATATCGACGTCAGCGCGGACATCGATTAATCGTCCGCCTGAGTATTTTAATAATAATTAAATCAAACAATAAACAACACTCACAACTGAACAGGACGTTATTATGCAAGAGGCGATATCCCTCTGGCCGCTGATCGGCATTGCCGTGATTGTGGTCGGTTTTGTATTACGCTTTAACCCGGTGCTGGTGGTGATAATCTCCGGGATCGTCACCGGCGTGGCGGCGCATATGCCAATAGCCACTATTCTGGAGAAACTGGGCGAGGGCTTCCTTAATACCCGTAATCTGCCGTTTATTCTGCTGCTGCCGCTGGCGGTGATCGGGCTGCTGGAGCGACATGGTCTGAAAGAGCGGGCGCAGGCGTGGATCGCGAAGATCCATAGCGCGACCGCCGGACGTTTGCTGATCGTCTATCTGTTTGTGCGCGAAGCTACCGCCGCCCTGGGATTGACCAGCCTCGGCGGGCATCCGCAAATGGTGCGACCGCTGCTGGCGCCAATGGCGGAAGGGGCGGCGGAAAAGCGCTTTGGCCCGCTGCCGGGTCATGTGCGCTACCGGCTGCGCGCGATGTCGGCGGCGACCGATAACGTCGGGCTGTTTTTCGGTGAAGATATTTTTGTCGCCTTTGGCGCGATCATCTTCATGCACAACTTTATGCTGGAGTCGGGCGGGATCCAGACGGAACCGTTGCATATTGCCCTGTGGGGGATCCCGACGGCGATCTGCGCCTTTCTGATCCACGCCGCGCGCCTGTGGCGCCTCGATCGCCATCTCCAGCGTGAGCTGGACCGGATTAACGCCGGGCAGGCGAAAGGCGGTGCGGCATGAACTTCCAGCAAACGTATTTATACTGGCTGGCCGGCGCGGTACTGCTGGTCGTGGCTATCATGTCCTGGCGCGACAAAAGCAATCCGCGGCGTCTGACAACCGGCCTGTTCTGGGGTCTGTACGGGCTGGTGTTCTTGCTCGGCGACTGGACGTATCAACTGGTGGGCGATAAGCGTGCGGTGAATATCGCCGTCGGCGGGGTGGTGGTGGTACTGGCGCTGATCGCCGGTTTTGGCGGTGTGCGCCTCGGCAGCTACCATCAGCGTAGCCAGGAAGAGAAAACCGCCAGCGCGAAACGCCTCGGCAACAAACTTTTCTATCCGGCGCTGGCGATTCCGGTCGTCACCGTCATTGGCGTACTGCTGTTTAACAATCTGCCTTCATGGCAGGTGGCGCTCTTCGGGCCGGGCAACCACGCGACGCTGATTACCCTGTTCTCGATGACCGTCGGTACGCTGATTGGCCTGGCGATGGCGATTCGTATGACCCATGAAACGGTGGCGCAGCCGATGCAGGAAGCGCGCCGTTTGCTTGATTCCGTCGGCTGGGCCTTTATCCTGCCGCAGATCCTCGCGGTGCTGGGGCTGCTGTTCACCACGGCGGGTGTCGGAACCAGCATTTCGTGGCTGACCGAGCACTATCTGGCGGTAGATAACCGCTTTATCGCCGTGGCCGTGTACGCCATCGGTATGGCGGTGTTGACGATGGTGATGGGCAATGCCTTTGCCGCTTTCCCGATTGTGACAGCCGGGGTTGGCATTCCGATTTTAGTTCTGCAGCACGGCGGCAATCCGGCGGTAATGGCGGCGATTGGTATGTTTTCCGGCTACTGCGGTACGCTGATGACGCCGATGGCGGCGAACTTTAATATCGTACCGGCGGCGCTGCTTGAACTGCCGGATAAAAATGCGGTGATTAAAGCCCAGGTACCGACCGGTATCCTGCTGCTGATCGTCAACGTATTCTTACTCTATTTCCTGATGTTCCTGTAAGGAGGGATGATGGCTGGCGTATTAATTACCGGTTTTGAGCCGTTCGGCGGCGAAACGGTTAATCCTTCATGGGAAGTGGTTAAGCAGCTTGATGGCATGATTATTCGCGGGCAGCAGGTGGTGGCTAAACAGTTACCCTGCGTGTTCGGCGAGGCGCTAACGGTGCTGAACGCCGCGCTGGAAACCTATCAACCGCAGCTAACGATTGCCGTCGGGCAGGCCGGAGGCCGTGTCGATATTACCGTCGAACGTGTGGCTATCAACGTCGATGATGCGCGGATCCCCGACAATAAAGGCCAGCAGCCGATCGATGAGCCGATCGTCGCTGACGGCCCCGCGGCATGCTTCAGTACGCTACCGATCAAAGCGATCGTTAGCGCGTTGCGCCAGCAGGGGATCCCGGCCTCGGTGTCGCAAACCGCGGGCACCTTCGTCTGCAATCACGTGATGTATGGTTTGCTGCATCAGCTGCAGGGAAAAAGCGGGCAGAAGGGCGGGTTTATCCATATTCCTTATCTGCCTGAACAGGCGGCGGCCCACCCGGGGCAGGCGAGTATGTCGGTCGAGACGGTACGCGCGGCGCTGGAAACGGCGATTACCGTCGCCCTTGAACAGGATGACGACGTCAAAATTGGCGGCGGCGCCACGCACTAACAGAAGGACGAAACTATGCCTGAAGGCCCGGAGATCCGCCGCGCGGCGGATACCCTGGAGGCGGCTATCAAAGGCGAACCGTTAACCGAAGCCTGGTTTGCCTTTCCACAGTTGCAACCCTATCAAACTCAGCTAATTGGTCAGCGGGTGACCCATATCGCCACCCGCGGCAAGGCCCTGTTAACCCACTTCTCCGGCGGATTGACGCTGTATAGCCATAACCAGCTGTATGGCGTCTGGCGTGTGGTGGATGCTGGCGTTGAGCCGCAATCGAAGCGCGTGCTGCGCGTCAGGTTACAGACCGCACGCAAGGCGATTTTGCTCTATAGCGCCTCCGAGATTGAGATACTGACGGCGCAAGAGCTGGCCCATCATCCGTTTTTACAACGGGTCGGGCCGGATGTGCTGGATATGACGTTAACCGCCGGGCAGGTCAGAGAGCGGCTGTTATCGGCGAAATTTCGCAATCGCCAGTTTTCCGGCCTGTTGCTGGACCAGGCGTTTCTCGCCGGGCTCGGTAACTATCTGCGGGTGGAGATCCTATGGCAGGTGGGGCTGACCGGGCAGCATAAGGCCGCCGAGCTCAATGACACGCAGCTCGATGCGCTGGCGCACGCGCTGCTGGATATCCCGCGCCTTTCTTACCGCACCCGCGGGCAAGTGGATGAAAACAAACATCATGGCGCGCTATTCCGCTTTAAGGTTTTTCATCGCGAGGGTGAGGCCTGCGAACGCTGCGGCAGTATCATTGAGAAAACCATGCTGTCATCGCGACCCTTTTACTGGTGTCCTGGCTGCCAGCACTAACGTCAGTTATTGAGTGATTCAAATTTTTTTGTACGCTTAAATAAAAAAAAATCGGGGAAGGTCCCCGATTTTTTTTGCTAACCCCGACAGGGTTGAAATTACTTCTTGAGATCGGACTTGAAATCGCGCTTCTGGTAGCCGGTATACAGCTGACGCGGACGGGCAATTTTCATACCGTCGCTGTGCATTTCGTTCCAGTGGGCAATCCAGCCGACGGTACGCGCCATCGCGAAGATGACGGTAAACATCGAGGATGGAATACCCATCGCTTTCAGGATGATGCCGGAGTAGAAGTCGACGTTCGGATACAGTTTCTTCTCGATGAAGTACGGGTCGTTGAGCGCGATATGCTCAAGTTCCATCGCCACTTCCAGCAGATCGTCCTTGGTGCCCAGCTCTTTCAGTACTTCGTGGCAGGTTTCACGCATTACGGTGGCGCGCGGATCGTAGTTCTTGTACACGCGATGACCGAAGCCCATCAGGCGGAAAGAGTCATTCTTGTCTTTCGCGCGGCGCACGAATTCCGGAATGTGTTCAACGGAGCTGATCTCTTCCAGCATTTTCAGCGCGGCTTCGTTGGCGCCGCCGTGCGCCGGCCCCCACAGGGAGGCGATACCCGCAGCGATGCAGGCGAACGGGTTAGCGCCGGAAGAGCCAGCGGTACGCACGGTAGAGGTTGAGGCGTTCTGTTCGTGGTCAGCGTGCAGGATCAGGATACGGTCCATCGCGCGTTCCAGCACCGGGTTAACCTCATAGGTTTCGCACGGCGTGGAGAACATCATATTCAGGAAGTTACCCGCGTAGGAGAGATCGTTGCGCGGATACACGAAAGGCTGGCCGATAGAATATTTGTAACACATCGCTGCCATGGTCGGCATTTTGGACAGCAGACGATAGGCGGCGATTTCACGGTGACGTGGGTTATTTACGTCCAGGGAGTCGTGATAGAACGCCGCCAGCGCGCCGGTAATCCCGCACATCACCGCCATCGGGTGAGAGTCGCGGCGGAACGCGTGGAACAGACGGGTAATCTGCTCGTGGATCATGGTGTGGCGGGTAACGGTAGTTTTGAATTCGTCGTACTGCTGTTGAGTCGGTTTTTCGCCGTTCAACAGGATGTAGCACACTTCAAGATAATTTGACTCGGTAGCCAGCTGATCGATCGGGAAACCGCGGTGGAGCAGGATCCCTTCATCGCCGTCGATAAAAGTAATTTTAGATTCACACGAGGCTGTTGAAGTGAAACCGGGGTCGAAGGTGAAGACACCTTTTGAACCAAGACTACGAATATCAATAACATCCTGACCGAGCGTGCCTTTTAGCACATCAAGTTCAATAGCAGTGTCACCACCCAGGGTGATTTTTGCTTTAGCATCAGACATTTATGGTCTCCTTAGCGCCTTTTATTGCTTAAGACTGCCGGGTGGTGGATTTGCATTCGGCCCGAACCTGACTACGTTACCAGATTGTTATGTTGCTCACAGCTCTGTGTCGCGAAAATTGCAGGGTACAGAGCGCAGGCGCTTGATGGTACGTCTTCAGCCCGGGAGTGAAACGGCAGCAAATCAGCGTTTTAGCAGCCCGAATATTAAAACCTGTATACCACTAATAACTGTCCTGATTACATCGGTCAATACCATCACACTGTTACATAACTTATTCTCAGGTGAAAGAGTGACCCCATAACTTTTGGGCATTATTGCATTAATCTAGTAATGGTTGTAACAAGAATGTTTAATATTTGTCAAATCAGGTGATTAAAATTTAAAATAATGTTGTAATCGTGACCTTGATCACTGTTCCGGACAAAACCCGACAAACTATATGTAGGTTAATTGTAATGATTTTGTGAACGGCCTATACTGCCGCCAGGTCTCCGGAACACCCTGCAATCCCGAGCCACCCAGCGTTGTTTGGTCACGCTTTTACTCCTGGAAAGGGGTTTTAACATGACTTCTGGTTATAGAAAGGACGCTGTCTGACCCGCAAGCAGACCGGAGGAAGGAAACAATAAGAACAGCATGTGGGCGTTATTCATGGTAAGAAATGTGAAAAAACAAAGACCTGTCAATCTGGATCTACAAACGATTCGATTCCCAATCACGGCGATAGCGTCCATTCTCCATCGCGTATCCGGTGTGATCACTTTTGTGGCGGTCGGTATTCTGCTTTGGTTGCTGGGCACCAGCCTTTCCTCTCCGGAGGGCTTCCTGACGGCCGCCTCCATCATGAATAGCTTCTTCGTGAAGTTCATCATGTGGGGCATCCTCACCGCGCTGGCTTATCACGCCGTTGTCGGTATCCGCCATCTGCTGATGGACTTTGGCTATCTGGAAGAAACCCTCGAAGCAGGGACACGCTCCGCCAAAATTTCTTTTGTTATTACTGTCGTGCTTTCACTTCTCGCAGGAGTCCTCGTATGGTAAGCAACGCCTCAGCACTGGGACGCAACGGCGTACATGACTTTATTCTGGTCCGTGCTACCGCCATCGTTCTGACCCTCTACATCATCTACATGGTTGGCTTCTTCGCCACCTCCGGTGAGATCTCCTGGGAAATCTGGACCGGATTCTTCTCCTCCGCGTTCACCAAAGTCTTTACCCTGCTGGCTCTCGTTTCCATCCTGATTCACGCCTGGATCGGTATGTGGCAGGTGTTGACGGACTACGTTAAACCACTGGCCGTGCGCTTAGTTCTGCAACTGATTATCGTTGTGGCGCTGGTGGCTTACGTTCTTTATGGATTTGTTGTGGTGTGGGGTGTGTAATGAAATTGCCAGTCAGAGAATTTGATGCAGTTGTAATTGGTGCCGGCGGCGCAGGTATGCGCGCGGCGCTGCAGATTTCCCAGAGCGGACAGACCTGTGCGCTGCTCTCTAAAGTTTTCCCTACCCGTTCCCATACCGTTTCCGCGCAGGGTGGCATCACCGTTGCGCTCGGTAATACCCATGAAGATAACTGGGAATGGCACATGTACGACACCGTGAAAGGGTCGGACTATATCGGCGACCAGGACGCCATCGAATATATGTGTAAGACCGGCCCGGAAGCGATTCTTGAGCTGGAACATATGGGGCTGCCGTTCTCCCGTCTTGATGACGGCCGTATTTATCAGCGTCCGTTTGGCGGCCAGTCGAAAAACTTCGGCGGCGAGCAGGCGGCACGTACCGCGGCGGCGGCCGACCGTACCGGTCACGCGCTGCTGCACACCCTGTATCAACAAAACCTGAAAAACCACACCACTATCTTCTCCGAATGGTATGCCCTCGATCTGGTGAAAAACCAGGACGGCGCGGTGGTCGGTTGTACCGCTCTGTGCATCGAAACCGGTGAAGTGGTGTACTTCAAAGCTCGCGCTACGGTGCTGGCGACCGGCGGCGCAGGCCGTATTTATCAATCCACCACCAACGCCCACATCAACACCGGCGACGGCGTCGGTATGGCTCTGCGCGCGGGCGTTCCGGTGCAGGATATGGAAATGTGGCAGTTCCACCCGACCGGTATCGCCGGGGCAGGGGTACTGGTCACCGAAGGTTGCCGCGGCGAAGGCGGTTACCTGCTGAACAAACACGGCGAGCGCTTTATGGAGCGTTATGCGCCGAACGCGAAAGACCTGGCGGGTCGTGACGTGGTGGCGCGTTCCATCATGATCGAAATCCGCGAAGGCCGCGGCTGCGATGGTCCGTGGGGCCCGCACGCCAAGCTGAAACTGGATCACCTGGGTAAAGAAGTGCTGGAATCCCGTCTGCCGGGCATTCTTGAACTGTCTCGTACCTTTGCCCACGTTGACCCGGTTAAAGAACCGATTCCGGTTATCCCAACCTGCCACTACATGATGGGCGGTATTCCGACCAAAGTGACCGGCCAGGCGCTGACCGTGAACGAGAAGGGCGAAGATGTGGTGATCCCGGGCCTGTTCGCCGTTGGCGAAATCGCCTGCGTATCGGTACACGGCGCCAACCGTCTGGGCGGCAACTCGCTGCTGGACCTGGTGGTCTTCGGCCGCGCGGCGGGTCTGCATCTGCAGGAATCCATCGCCGAGCAGGGCGCGCTGCGCGCTGCCAGCGAGTCCGATGTCGAAGCTTCCCTGGACCGTCTGAATCGTTGGAACAACACCCGTTCCGGCGAAGACCCGGTTGCTATCCGCAAAGCGCTGCAGGAATGTATGCAGCATAACTTCTCGGTCTTCCGTGAAGGCGACGCGATGCATAAAGGTCTGGAACAGCTGAAAGAGATCCGCGAGCGTCTGAAAAATGCGCGCCTGGACGACACTTCCAGCGAGTTCAACACCCAGCGCGTCGAGTGTCTGGAGCTGGATAACCTGATGGAAACGGCTTATTCCACGGCGGTATCCGCAAACTTCCGTACCGAAAGCCGCGGCGCGCATAGCCGCTTCGACTTCCCGGAACGTGATGATGAAAACTGGCTGTGCCATTCCCTGTATCTGCCAGAATCGGAATCCATGACGCGTCGAGCGGTCAACATGGAACCGAAACTGCGTCCGGCATTCCCGCCGAAGATTCGTACTTATTAATGCGGAGACAGGAATATGAAACTCGAGTTTTCAATTTATCGCTATAACCCGGATGTTGACGACGCTCCGCATATGCAGGATTACACCCTCGAAGCGGAAGAAGGTCGCGACATGATGCTGCTGGATGCGCTTATCCAGCTGAAAGAAAAAGATCCGTCGCTGTCGTTCCGCCGCTCCTGCCGTGAAGGGGTGTGCGGTTCCGATGGTCTGAACATGAACGGTAAAAATGGTCTGGCGTGCATCACGCCGATCTCCGCGCTGAATCAGCCGGGTAAGAAAATTGTTATCCGTCCGCTGCCTGGATTGCCGGTTATCCGCGATTTGGTGGTAGACATGGGGCAATTCTACGCACAATATGAGAAGATCAAGCCTTACTTATTGAATAATGGGCAAAATCCTCCGGCTCGCGAGCATCTGCAGATGCCTGAGCAGCGCGAGAAACTCGATGGTCTGTACGAGTGTATTCTGTGCGCATGTTGTTCGACCTCTTGCCCGTCGTTCTGGTGGAACCCGGACAAGTTCATCGGCCCGGCAGGCCTTCTGGCCGCGTATCGCTTCCTGATCGACAGCCGCGATACCGAAACCAGCGAGCGTCTGGAAGGTCTGAGCGATGCTTTCAGCGTATTCCGCTGTCACAGCATTATGAACTGCGTCAGTGTGTGTCCTAAGGGATTGAACCCAACGCGCGCTATCGGCCATATTAAGTCGATGCTGCTGCAGCGCAGCGCGTAAGTTGTTTTCGTTGCCGGATGGCGACGTAAACGTCTTATCCGGCCTACAGGATCGTATCTTGTAGGCCTGATAAGCGAAGCGCCATCAGGCAATAGATATAGCAGGAAACCTCTAAAAACTGCCCCTGATAGTTAGACAGTTTTTAAAGGTTCCTTAGCGGATAGAAACCACAACTCGTCCGCAACAAGTGAACCCCGGCACGTGCACTCGGTGTGCGTGGTAGTTTCTACGGCGAAATAAGCATAAAAATGCTTAAGGGATCACGATGCAGAACGGCGCAATGAAAGCCTGGCTGGACTCTTCTTACCTCTCTGGTTCGAACCAGAGCTGGATAGAACAGCTCTATGAAGACTTCTTAACCGATCCTGACTCTGTTGACGCCAACTGGCGTTCGATGTTCCAGCAGTTACCTGGCACCGGAGTTAAACCGGATCAATTTCATTCGAAAACGCGTGATTATTTCCGTCGACTGGCGAAGGATGCCTCACGTTACACTTCTTCGATATCCGACCCTGATACCAATGTGAAGCAGGTTAAAGTCCTGCAGCTCATCAACGCATACCGCTTCCGTGGTCACCAGCAGGCGAATCTCGATCCGCTGGGACTGTGGCAGCAAGAGAGAGTGGCGGATCTCGATCCGGCTTACCACGATCTCACCGAGGCCGATTTCCAGGAAAGCTATAACGTAGGTTCTTTCGCCATCGGAAAAGACACGATGAAGCTGGGCGACCTGATCGCGGCGCTTAAGCAAACCTACTGCGGCTCCATCGGCGCGGAATACATGCACATCACCTCTACTGAAGAAAAACGCTGGATCCAGCAGCGCATTGAGTCAGTAGCAGGCAAAGCGAGCTTCACCGCGGAAGAGAAAAAGCGCTTCCTGAGCGAGCTGACCGCCGCGGAAGGCCTGGAGCGCTATCTCGGCGCCAAATTCCCGGGCGCGAAACGCTTCTCGCTGGAAGGCGGCGATGCGTTAATCCCGATGCTCAAAGAGATCATCCGCCACGCCGGTAAGAGTGGCACCCGTGAAGTGGTGCTGGGTATGGCGCACCGTGGTCGTCTGAACGTACTGGTCAACGTGCTGGGTAAAAAACCGCAGGACCTGTTCGACGAATTCGCGGGCAAACATAAAGAACACCTCGGCACCGGCGACGTGAAGTACCACATGGGCTTCTCTTCCGATATGGAAACCGAAGGCGGTCTGGTTCACCTGGCGCTGGCGTTTAACCCGTCGCACCTGGAAATCGTCAGCCCGGTGGTTATCGGCTCCGTACGCGCCCGTCTGGATCGTCTGGACGAGCCGAGCAGCAATAAAGTTCTGCCAATCACCATCCACGGCGACGCCGCGGTAGCCGGCCAGGGCGTGGTTCAGGAAACCCTGAACATGTCCAAAGCGCGCGGTTACGAAGTGGGCGGAACCGTTCGCATCGTTATCAACAACCAGGTTGGCTTCACCACGTCCAACCCGCTGGATGCGCGTTCTACGCCGTACTGCACCGATATCGGTAAAATGGTTCAGGCGCCGATTTTCCACGTTAACGCGGATGACCCGGAAGCGGTTGCTTTCGTTACCCGTCTGGCGCTGGATTTCCGTAATACCTTCAAACGCGATGTCTTCATCGACCTGGTGTGCTATCGCCGTCACGGCCACAACGAAGCCGACGAGCCGAGCGCAACCCAGCCGCTGATGTACCAGAAAATCAAAAAGCATCCGACTCCGCGCAAAATCTATGCTGACAAGCTGGAACAGGACAAAGTCGCGACGCTGGAAGACGCTACCGAACAGGTTAACCTCTACCGCGATGCGCTGGATGCCGGCGATTGCGTGGTAGCGGAATGGCGTCCGATGAACATGCACTCCTTTACCTGGTCTCCGTACCTCAACCATGAGTGGGACGAGAGCTACCCGGATAAAGTTGAGCCAAAACGTCTGCAAGAGCTGGCCAAACGCATCAGTACGGTGCCGGAAACCGTTGAGATGCAGTCTCGCGTAGCGAAAATCTACGGCGACCGTCAGTTGATGGCGGCGGGTGAGAAACTGTTCGACTGGGGCGCGGCGGAAAACCTGGCGTACGCCACCCTGGTTGATGAGGGTATCCCGGTGCGTCTGTCCGGCGAAGACTCCGGTCGCGGTACCTTCTTCCACCGTCATGCGGTTATCCATAACCAGAGCAACGGTTCTACCTATACGCCGCTGCAGAACGTACACAACGGGCAGGGCCAGTTCCGCGTCTGGGACTCCGTGCTGTCTGAAGAAGCGGTACTGGCGTTCGAATACGGTTACGCCACCGCGGAACCACGCACCCTGACCATCTGGGAAGCGCAGTTCGGCGATTTCGCCAACGGCGCGCAGGTGGTGATTGACCAGTTCATCAGCTCCGGCGAGCAGAAATGGGGCCGGATGTGCGGCCTGGTGATGCTGCTGCCGCACGGCTACGAAGGGCAGGGCCCGGAGCACTCCTCCGCGCGTCTGGAACGTTATCTGCAGCTGTGCGCTGAGCAGAATATGCAGGTTTGCGTACCGTCCACTCCGGCACAGGTTTACCACATGCTGCGTCGTCAGGCGCTGCGCGGTATGCGCCGTCCGCTGGTGGTCATGTCGCCGAAATCTCTGCTGCGTCACCCGCTGGCGGTTTCCAGCATGGACGAACTGGCGAACGGCACCTTTATGCCGGCGATTGGCGAAATCGACGAACTCGATCCGCAAGCCGTGAAACGCGTCGTACTGTGCTCTGGTAAGGTTTACTACGATCTGCTGGAACAGCGCCGTAAAAACGAGCAAAAAGATGTCGCCATCGTGCGTATCGAACAGCTCTATCCGTTCCCGCATCAGGCGGTACAGGAAGCGCTGAAAGCTTACTCGCACGTCCACGATTTTGTCTGGTGCCAGGAAGAGCCGCTCAACCAGGGCGCATGGTACTGCAGCCAGCACCACCTTCGTGAAGTAGTTCCATTTGGGGCCTCTCTGCGTTATGCAGGCCGCCCGGCCTCCGCCTCTCCGGCGGTAGGGTATATGTCCGTTCACCAGAAACAGCAACAAGATCTGGTCAATGACGCGCTGAACGTCGATTAATTAAAGGATACACAATGAGTAGCGTAGATATTCTGGTTCCCGACCTTCCTGAGTCCGTAGCTGACGCAACCGTCGCCACCTGGCACAAAAAACCGGGCGACGCGGTAGTCCGCGACGAAGTTCTGGTCGAAATCGAAACTGACAAAGTGGTACTGGAAGTACCGGCATCAGCGGACGGCATTCTGGATGCAGTACTGGAAGACGAAGGCGCCACCGTGCTGTCTCGTCAGATTCTGGGCCGCCTGCGTGAAGGCAACAGCGCCGGTAAAGCCGCTGATGCGAAAGCTGATACCAAAGAGTCCACCCCGGCTCAGCGTCAGCAAGCGTCTCTGGAAGAGCAGAGCAACGACGCGCTTAGCCCGGCTATCCGTCGTCTGCTGGCTGAACACAGCCTCGACGCGGCGGCGATTAAAGGCACCGGCGTTGGCGGCCGCCTGACCCGCGAAGACGTTGAGAAACATCTGGCGAGCGCGCCGGCGAAAGCTGAAGCGAAAGCGCCAGCCGCTGCTGCGGCGCCGGTTGCGCAACTGGGCCACCGCTCTGAAAAACGCGTACCGATGACCCGTCTGCGTAAACGCGTTGCCGAGCGTCTGCTGGAAGCGAAAAACTCTACCGCCATGCTGACCACGTTCAACGAAGTCAACATGAAGCCGATTATGGATCTGCGTAAGCAGTACGGCGAAGCGTTCGAAAAACGTCACGGTATCCGTCTGGGCTTCATGTCCTTCTACGTGAAAGCGGTTGTTGAAGCGCTGAAACGCTACCCGGAAGTGAATGCTTCCATCGATGGCGACGATGTGGTTTATCACAACTACTTCGACGTGAGCATGGCGGTTTCGACCCCACGTGGCCTGGTGACTCCGGTGCTGCGTGACGTTGACCTGCTGGGCATGGCGGATATCGAAAAGAATATTAAAGAGCTGGCAGTGAAAGGCCGTGACGGCAAGCTGACCGTAGATGACCTGACCGGCGGTAACTTCACCATTACCAACGGCGGCGTATTCGGTTCTCTGATGTCCACGCCGATCATCAACCCACCGCAGAGCGCCATTCTGGGTATGCATGCCATTAAAGACCGTCCGATGGCGGTCAATGGCAAGGTAGAAATTCTGCCGATGATGTACCTGGCGCTCTCCTACGACCACCGTCTGATCGACGGACGTGAATCGGTAGGCTTCCTGGTAGCGATTAAAGAGCTGCTGGAAGATCCGACTCGTCTGCTGCTGGACGTGTAGTCAGTAAGAGTATTACCTACCGTAGGCCGGATAAGGCGTTCGCGCCGCCATCCGGCGTTGATGAGATGCCTGATGGCGACGCTTGCGCGTCTTATCAGGCCTACAGGTTTAAAGATAATTATTACCTGAAGGATGGACTGAACACATGAACTTACATGAATATCAGGCAAAACAACTTTTTGCCCGCTATGGCTTACCGGCGCCGGTGGGTTATGCCTGTACTACTCCGCGTGAAGCAGAAGAAGCCGCTTCAAAAATCGGCGCGGGTCCGTGGGTAGTGAAATGTCAGGTTCACGCTGGTGGCCGCGGTAAAGCGGGCGGTGTGAAAGTAGTTAAGAGCAAAGAAGAGATTCGCGCTTTTGCTGAGCATTGGCTGGGCAAACGCCTGGTGACTTACCAAACAGATGCTAACGGCCAGCCGGTAAACCAGATTCTGGTTGAAGCGGCGACCGATATTGATAAAGAGCTGTATCTGGGCGCGGTTGTTGACCGTAGCTCCCGTCGCGTGGTGTTCATGGCGTCTACCGAAGGCGGCGTGGAAATCGAAAAAGTGGCGGAAGAAACCCCGCACCTGATCCACAAGATCGCTATCGATCCGCTGGCGGGCCCGATGCCTTACCAGGGTCGTGAACTGGCGTTCAAACTGGGTCTGGAAGGTAAACAGGTTCAGCAGTTCACCAAGATCTTCATGGGTCTGGCGACCATCTTCCTGGAGCGCGATCTGGCGCTGATCGAAATCAACCCGCTGGTTATCACCAAGCAGGGCGACCTGATCTGCCTCGACGGTAAACTGGGCGCTGACGGCAACGCGCTGTTCCGCCAGCCGGATCTGCGTGAAATGCGCGACCAGTCTCAGGAAGATCCGCGCGAAGCTCAGGCGGCGCAGTGGGAACTGAACTACGTTGCGCTCGACGGCAACATCGGTTGCATGGTTAACGGCGCAGGCCTGGCGATGGGTACCATGGACATCGTTAAGCTGCACGGCGGCGAACCGGCTAACTTCCTCGACGTTGGCGGCGGCGCCACCAAAGAGCGCGTGACCGAAGCGTTCAAAATCATCCTCTCTGACGACAACGTTAAAGCGGTTCTGGTTAACATCTTCGGCGGTATCGTACGTTGCGACCTGATCGCTGACGGCATCATCGGCGCGGTTGAAGAAGTGGGTGTTAACGTACCGGTTGTTGTACGTCTCGAAGGTAACAACGCCGAACTGGGCGCGAAAAAACTGGCTGACAGCGGCCTGAATATTATTGCAGCGAAAAGTCTGACGGACGCAGCACAGCAGGTTGTTGCCGCAGTGGAGGGGAAATAATGTCAGTTTTAATTAATAAAGACACCAAGGTTATCTGCCAGGGCTTTACCGGTAGCCAGGGTACATTCCACTCTGAACAAGCGATCGCTTACGGCACTCAGATGGTTGGCGGCGTAACGCCAGGTAAAGGCGGCACCACCCACCTGGGCCTGCCGGTATTTAACACCGTGCGCGAAGCCGTTGAAGCCACCGGCGCGACTGCGACCGTCATCTACGTTCCGGCGCCGTTCTGCAAAGACTCCATTCTGGAAGCTATCGACGCGGGCATTAAGCTGATTATCACCATCACCGAAGGTATCCCGACCCTGGATATGCTGACCGTGAAAGTGAAGCTGGACGAAGCTGGCGTTCGCATGATCGGCCCGAACTGCCCAGGCGTTATCACCCCGGGCGAATGCAAAATCGGCATCATGCCGGGTCACATTCACAAGCCGGGTAAAGTGGGCATCGTTTCCCGTTCCGGTACCCTGACCTATGAAGCGGTTAAGCAGACCACCGACTACGGCTTCGGCCAGTCTACCTGCGTCGGTATCGGCGGCGACCCGATCCCGGGCTCCAACTTCATCGATATCCTGAAAATGTTCCAGGAAGACCCGCAGACCGAAGCGATCGTCATGATCGGTGAAATCGGCGGCAGCGCGGAAGAAGAAGCGGCAGCTTACATTAAAGAGCACGTGACTAAGCCGGTTGTCGGCTACATCGCGGGCGTTACCGCGCCGAAAGGCAAGCGTATGGGCCACGCCGGCGCCATCATCGCGGGCGGTAAAGGTACTGCTGATGAGAAATTTGCTGCGCTGGAAGCGGCCGGTGTGAAAACCGTTCGCAGCCTGGCGGATATTGGCGAAGCGCTGAAAGCTATCATCAAGTAAACCCTCACTGCTCCTCAGGAGCAGACTAATGTCCGATTTCGACATGGTTGGCCACCGTCAGGTGGCCTTTTTTTTGCCTTGTCGACAGCCGCAGGCGCTCTCTTGCGTTAAAAAACGCTATTATGTTGATTTACTGAATATTATTGGGAATAATCACTCGCCGCTTTGCCGGGGGAGGGGAGATGGTTAATTTTATGTGAAAATAAACAGAAAAACGCAGACGTTATTTTTTGCATTTCGATTGGGAAAAATAGTGTGACCGGTCTAACATTATTAGGATCGCATCATTTCTTACCTTAAATTGGTCAAAGTTAAAATTATATTACCTATAATTCTCATCTCTCTCTTTTTAGTAACCGCTAGCGGCAGACTTTAAACACATTTTTAACATCAATTTTACTGTTATTCTTTATTGCGCCACATAATTAACATAGGCGGGAAAAATTGATTTATATCAATGCTTAATACTTGGAAAAAATCCACAAAAAACGTTAAATTGTCGCAAATCAAATTGGCCTATTCGGGGCATTTTCGCTATATATTGATCACCGTCGAAAAATGTAAAGCTGGAACAATAAAATCCTATTTATTGTAAGGTTATTGCGGCGTAATATATTAGAGAATCATTTGGTTTTTTCGTTAACGTATTTGTAACCTTTGCGAGGGCACTGTTTCATCGCCAGATGAGCAGTAACGTACCAGGGAGCAAATAATTTTGTATTGGGGCATGCGTATGAACCTGAATTTTGGGTTCGTTCTCGGAGTCTTCATGCGATGAGCAAGGAGTCATGATGTTAGATATAGTCGAACTGTCGCGCTTACAGTTTGCCTTGACCGCGATGTACCACTTCCTTTTTGTGCCGCTAACGCTCGGTATGGCGTTCCTGCTGGCCATCATGGAAACGGTCTACGTCCTTTCCGGCAAACAGATTTATAAAGATATGACCAAGTTCTGGGGCAAGTTGTTTGGTATCAACTTCGCTCTGGGTGTCGCAACCGGTTTGACCATGGAGTTCCAGTTCGGGACTAACTGGTCTTACTATTCTCACTATGTGGGCGATATCTTCGGTGCGCCGCTGGCCATTGAAGGTCTGATGGCCTTCTTCCTCGAATCTACCTTTGTAGGTCTGTTCTTCTTCGGTTGGGATCGTCTGGGCAAAGTTCAGCACATGGCGGTGACCTGGCTGGTCGCTCTGGGGTCTAACCTCTCCGCGCTGTGGATCCTTGTGGCCAACGGCTGGATGCAGAACCCGATCGCATCGGATTTCAACTTTGAAACCATGCGTATGGAGATGGTCAGCTTCTCTGAGCTGGTCCTGAACCCGGTTGCTCAGGTTAAATTCGTCCACACCGTGGCCTCCGGCTATGTGACTGGCGCGATGTTCATCCTTGCTATCAGCTCCTGGTACATGCTTAAAGGCCGTGATTTCGCCTTTGCTAAGCGCTCCTTCGCGATTGCTGCAAGTTTTGGTATGGCCGCTATCCTCTCCGTTATCGTCCTCGGCGATGAGTCCGGTTACGAAATGGGTGACGTGCAGAAAACCAAACTGGCGGCGATTGAAGCAGAATGGGAAACTCAGCCGGCGCCGGCTGCCTTTACCCTGTTTGGTATTCCCGATCAGGAAGCGCAAACCAACCACTTCTCCATCCAGATCCCTTACGCGCTGGGTATCATCGCTACCCGCTCGGTGGATAAGCCGGTTATCGGCCTGAAAGATCTGATGGCGCAGCATGAAGAGCGTATTCGTAACGGGATGAAAGCCTATGCGCTGCTGGAACAGCTGCGCGCCGGTTCCACCGATCAGGCGGTACGCGATCGGTTCAATGATGTTAAGAAAGACCTCGGTTATGGCCTGCTGCTCAAGCGCTATACCCCGAACGTCGCCGACGCCACGGAAGAGCAGATTGCTAAAGCGACCAAAGACTCTATTCCGAGCGTAGCGCCGCTGTACTTCGCCTTCCGTATCATGGTGGCGTGCGGCGTACTGATGCTGTTGATTATCGGCGCCTCTTTCTGGACCGTGATTCGTAACCGCATTGGCGAGAAAAAATGGCTGCTGCGCGCCGCGTTCTTCGGTCTGCCGCTGCCGTGGATTGCCGTTGAAGCGGGCTGGTTTGTTGCCGAGTATGGCCGTCAGCCGTGGGCGATTGGTGAAGTGCTGCCTACAGCGGTGGCGAACTCATCGCTGACCGCGGGCGATCTGATCTTCTCGATGTTGCTGATCTGCGGTCTGTATACGCTGTTCCTGGTGGCTGAACTGTTCCTGATGTTCAAGTTTGCCCGCAAAGGACCGAGCAGCCTGAAAACGGGTCGCTATCACTTTGAACAGTCCTCCGCGGCTATTCAGTCGGCACGCTAAGACAGGAGTCGTCAAATGATCGATTATGAAGTATTGCGTTTAATCTGGTGGCTACTGATCGGCATCCTGCTGATTGGCTTCGCCGTCGCCGACGGATTCGACATGGGGGTGGGCATGCTCACCCGTTTCCTCGGTCGTAATGACACCGAGCGTCGAATCATGATCAACTCCATCGCCCCGCACTGGGACGGAAACCAGGTGTGGCTCATCACCGCCGGCGGCGCGCTGTTTGCTGCCTGGCCGATGGTATACGCCGCCGCGTTCTCCGGCTTCTATGTGGCAATGATTCTGGTGCTGGCATCTTTATTCTTCCGTCCGGTGGGCTTCGACTACCGCTCCAA
This sequence comes from Klebsiella sp. CN_Kp088, assembly GCF_040064335.1. Lineage (NCBI taxonomy): Bacteria > Pseudomonadati > Pseudomonadota > Gammaproteobacteria > Enterobacterales > Enterobacteriaceae > Klebsiella > Klebsiella sp. CN_Kp088. The sequence goes on from NZ_JBEAIQ010000038.1 coordinate 55,430, forward strand.
GATTGAAGATACCCGCTGGCGCAACATATGGGACTGGGGCATCTTCGTGGGGAGCTTTGTGCCGCCGCTGGTTATCGGCGTGGCTTTCGGCAACCTGCTGCAGGGCGTACCGTTCCATATTGATGAGTATCTGCGTCTGTACTACACCGGCAATTTCTTCCAGCTGCTGAATCCGTTTGGTCTGCTGGCGGGTATCGTCAGCGTGGCGATGATCCTGACGCAGGGCGCGACCTACCTGCAGATGCGTACCGTAGGCGAACTGCATCTGCGCACCCGCACCGTCTCCACGGTGGCGGCGCTGGTGACGCTGGTTTGCTTCGCGCTGGCGGGCGTATGGGTCTACTACGGTATCGACGGTTACGTGGTGAAATCGGTGCTGGATCATACCGGCCCGTCTAACCCGCTGACCAAAGAAGTGGCGCGTGAAGCCGGCGCGTGGATGGTTAACTTTAACAATATGCCAGCGCTGTGGGCTATTCCTGCCCTGGGCGTGGTGCTCCCGCTGCTGACCGTCGCGTCGACAAAAGCAGATAAAGGCGCCATGGCGTTTCTGTTCTCCTCGCTGACGCTGGCCTGCATCATCCTGACCGCGGGTATCGCGATGTTCCCGTTCATCATGCCGTCCAGCACGATGCTAAATGCGAGCCTGACGATGTGGGATGCCACCTCCAGCCAGCTGACGCTGAATGTGATGACCTACGTGGCTATCGTGTTTGTGCCGATTATCCTCGGCTACACCACCTGGTGTTACTGGAAGATGTTTGGCCGCATTACCCGCGAAGACATCGAAAAGAACACCCACTCGCTGTACTAAGGTAAGGAGCTATATATGTGGTACTTCGCATGGATTTTGGGAACGCTGCTTGCCTGTGCCTTTGGGGTGATTACCGCGCTGGCGCTTGAGCACGTGGAAGCAACCAAAGCAGGTAAAGAAGAGCATTGATGAAAATTATCGCGACCCTTTACGCGATGATGGACAAGCGCCCGTTAAGGGCGCTTTCCTTATTAATGGCGCTGCTGCTGGCAGGCTGCATCTTCTGGGATCCGTCGCGCTTTGCGGCGAAGACCAGTGGGCTTGAAATCTGGCATGGTTTCTTGCTGATGTGGGCGGTGTGCGCCGGCGTCATTCACGGTGTGGGCTTCCGTCCGAAAGCCGTGCACTGGCAGGGGATTTTCTGTCCGCTTATCGCTGATATTGTTCTCTTTGCAGGCCTGATCTTTTTCTTCTTTTGAAAGATAAGAGTATAAGAGAAGTCTGTTAACCGCATGGGCTTGCATAAGCCCATAAAAATTTACTCGCCGTTTACTTTCTCCCATTCCAAACCACGATTCCCGCGCGTATAGTAGCGAAGTTTGAAAGCACTACTCTTTTTTTGCATTACCGGGATGTAAAGTGAATACAACGCTGTTTCGATGGCCGGTCCGGGTCTACTACGAAGATACCGATGCCGGTGGTGTGGTTTACCACGCCAGTTACGTCGCTTTTTATGAAAGAGCACGCACAGAGATGCTGCGCCACCATCACTTCAGTCAACAGGTTCTGTTGGCTGAACGAGTTGCCTTTGTCGTTCGCAAAATGACGCTGGAGTATTTTGCGCCCGCCAGACTCGACGACATGCTCGAAATCCAGACGGAAATTACCTCGATGCGAGGCACCTCTTTGGTTTTCACGCAGCGAATCGTCAACGCCGAGAATACAGTTTTGAACGAAGCTGAAGTTCTCATTGTGTGCGTTGATCCACTCTTAATGAAGCCTCGTGCGCTTCCCAAGTCTATTGTCGCGGAGTTTAAGCAGTGACTGACATGAATATCCTTGATTTGTTCCTGAAGGCGAGCCTTCTGGTTAAACTTATCATGTTGATTTTGATTGGTTTTTCTATCGCTTCCTGGGCTATTATTATTCAGAGAACGCGTATCCTCAATTCCGCCAGCCGCGAAGCCGAAGCGTTTGAAGATAAGTTCTGGTCCGGTATTGAACTGTCTCGCCTGTACCAGGAGAGCCAGGGCCGTCGCGATAGCCTCGCCGGTTCCGAGCAGATTTTTTACAGCGGCTTTAAAGAGTTCGCGCGTCTGCATCGTGCCAACAGCCATGCGCCGGAAGCGATTGTCGAAGGGGCGTCGCGCGCGATGCGTATCTCGATGAACCGCGAACTGGAAACGCTGGAAACGCATATTCCGTTCCTTGGCACCGTGGGTTCCATCAGCCCGTATATCGGCCTGTTCGGTACCGTCTGGGGGATCATGCACGCCTTTATCGCCCTCGGCGCGGTGAAGCAGGCGACACTGCAGATGGTTGCGCCGGGGATCGCGGAAGCGCTGATCGCCACGGCAATCGGTCTGTTTGCCGCCATCCCGGCGGTTATGGCCTACAACCGTCTGAACCAGCGCGTGAACAAACTTGAACTGAACTACGACAACTTTATGGAAGAGTTCACCGCCATTCTGCACCGTCAGGCGTTTACCAGCAGCGAAAGCAATAAGGGGTAAGCCATGGCCAGAGCACGTGGACGCGGACGTCGCGAACTGAAGTCCGAGATTAACATCGTTCCGCTGCTGGATGTCCTGTTGGTGCTGTTGCTGATCTTCATGGCGACAGCGCCGATCATTACGCAGAGCGTGGAAGTCGATCTGCCGGACGCCACGGAGTCGCAAGCGGTGAAAAGCAACGATGAACCACCGGTTATCGTTGAAGTCTCCGGAGTAGGGCAGTACAGCGTGAAAGTCGGTCAGGAAACGTTGTCCCAACTGCCGCCGGAGCAGGTCATTGCTGAAGCGAAGCGCCGACTCGAAGCGAACGAGAAGACGGTGTTCCTTATCGGTGGCGCGAAAGATGTGCCTTACGATGAAATCATTAAAGCGCTTAACCTGTTGCATAGCGCAGGGGTTAAATCGGTTGGCTTAATGACCAAGCCTATTTAATCGGCCCGCGGAGCGAGCGGCGGTGGATATCGATAGCATTCCGCCGTTGCTTTTAAACGGCAACAGGCGAACAGTTTTTGGGAACCGATAGTGTCAAAGGCAACCGAACAAAACGATAAGCTTAAACGAGCGATCATAGTTTCAGTGGTGCTGCACATCATTCTGATTGCGCTACTGATCTGGAGTTCGTTCGACGAGCATCTGGATACTTCCGGCGGCGGCGGAGGTTCGTCCATTGATGCGGTGATGGTCGATCCTGGCGCGGTAGTCAACAACTACAACCGCCAGCAGCAACAGCAGTCCAGCGCGCGTCGCGCGGCCGAGCAGCGTGAAAAGCAGGCTCAGCAGCAGGCCGAGGAACTGCGGGAAAAACAGGCTGCCGAGCAGGAACGCCTGAAGCAAATGGAACAAGAACGTCTGCAGGCGCAGGAAGCGGCTAAAGAAGCGAAAGAGCAGCAAAAACAGGCTGAAGAAGCGGCAGCCAAGGCGGCGGCCGCGGCAAAAGCGAAAGCAGATGCCCAGGCGAAAGAAGCGCAGGAAGCTGCCGCTAAAGCCGCTGCTGATGCCAAAGCTAAGGCCGATGCCCAGGCGAAAGTCGCGGAAGCGGCTGCCGCTAAGGCGGCAGCCAAAGCAGCCGCTGACGCGAAGAAACAGGCGGAAGCCGAAGCGGCGAAAGCCGCCGCGGATGCGCAGAAGAAAGCCGAAGCGGAAGCTGCGAAAAAAGCTCAGCAGGATGCAGAGAAGAAAGCGCAGCAGCAGGCCGAGAAGAAAGCTCAGCAGGAAGCGGCGAAACAGGCTGCGGCAGAAAAGGCCGCCGCTGAGAAAGCCGCTGCCCAGAAAGCTGCCGCGGAAAAAGCTGCTGCTGAAAAAGCCGCAGCAGCCGAAAAAGCCGCTGCCGCCAAAGCTGCCGCAGCAGAAAAAGCGGCGGCTGATAAAGCGGCCAAAGCCGCCGCCGCGAAGGCCGCCGCGGCCAAGAAAGCCGCTGCAGCTAAAGAAGCAAGCGGTGTTGACGATCTGCTTGGTGACCTGAGCTCAGGTAAGAATGCGCCGAAAACCGGCGGTGGCGCTAAAGGTAATGGCCAGCCATCGAAAGATAGCGGTGCCTCAGGCGCCAACGGCGGGGCAACGGGAGCTGATATCAGCGCATACGCAAAGCAAATACAGATGGCTATTCAAAGCCGCCTGTATGATGCCAGCCTCTATCAAGGCAAGCGTTGCGTGTTGCATATCAACCTTGGGCCTGACGGCACATTAAAGGATATCACCTCTGAAGGAGGCGACCCTGCGCTGTGTCAGGCGGCATTAACGGCAGCACGTACTGCGAGTATTCCTAAACCGCCAAGTCAGGCTGTTTATGAGAAAATAAAAAATGCGACACTAGACTTTAAACTGTAATCGTTTTTCCCCGTGCAAGCGGGGAAAAACATTCTATGGTAGTCACAGGGTTTTGGTAGTTTTGTGTATTTGGGTTTGTTAACATTCTGCTAAATTATCGTGGGCTTTCCGCCCGGATAAGGGAGATATGATGAAGCAGGCATTACGAGTAGCATTTGGTTTTTTGATGCTGTGGGCGGCGGTGCTGCACGCAGAAGTACGCATCGAGATCACCCAGGGGGTGGACTCGGCGCGCCCCATCGGTGTGGTGCCATTCCAGTGGGCTGGCCCGGGCGCTGCGCCTGAAGATATTGGCGGCGTGGTAGCGGCTGACCTGCGCAATAGCGGCAAGTTTAATCCGCTGGATCGCTCGCGCCTGCCTCAGCAGCCGGGTAGCGCTCAGGAAGTGCAGCCTGCAGCATGGTCCGCGCTGGGCGTTGACGCCGTGGTCGTAGGCCAGGTGACGCCAAACCCTGACGGTTCTTACCAGGTTGCCTATCAGCTGGTTGATACCGGCGGTGCGCCGGGTACCATCCTGTCGCAAGGCTCTTTCAAAGTGACCAAGCAGTACCTGCGTTATGCCGGACATACTGCCAGTGACGCGGTATTCGAAAAGCTGACCGGAATTAAAGGCGCTTTCCGTACCCGTATCGCTTACGTGGTTCGCACCAATGGCGGTCAGTTCCCGTATGAGCTGCGCGTCTCTGACTACGACGGCTACAATCAGTTCCTGGTTCACCGTTCATCACAGCCGCTGATGTCGCCGGCATGGTCTCCGGACGGTTCTAAACTGGCCTATGTGACCTTCGAAAGCGGCCGCTCCGCGCTGGTAGTTCAGACGTTGGCGAATGGCGCAGTCCGTCAGATTGCCTCCTTCCCGCAGCACAACGGCGCGCCGGCCTTCTCGCCGGATGGCAGCAAACTGGCATTCGCACTGTCGAAAACCGGTAGCCTGAATCTGTACGTGATGGACCTTGGCTCCGGCCAGATTCGTCAGGTGACTAACGGTCGCAGCAATAACACCGAACCGAGCTGGTTCCCGGATAGCCAGAACCTGGCGTTTACTTCCGACCAGGCTGGCCGTCCTCAGGTGTATAAAGTCAACATCAACGGCGGTACGCCGCAGCGTATTACCTGGGAAGGTTCGCAGAACCAGGATGCTGACGTCAGCGCTGATGGTAAAATTATGGTAATGGTAAGCTCGGCCAACGGTCAGCAGCACATTGCTAAGCAAGATCTGGAAGCGGGTGGTGTACAGGTTCTGTCATCAACGTTTTTAGATGAAACGCCAAGTCTGGCACCTAACGGCACTATGGTAATCTACAGCTCTTCTCAGGGGATGGGATCCGTGCTGAATCTGGTTTCTACAGATGGGCGTTTCAAAGCGCGTCTTCCGGCAACTGATGGACAGGTAAAATTCCCTGCCTGGTCGCCGTATCTGTGATAATAAATAATTGATTATTAAAGGAATCAAAGAAATGCAACTGAACAAAGTGCTGAAAGGGCTGATGATCGCTCTGCCGGTTATGGCAATCGCGGCGTGTTCTTCCAACAAGAACGCCAGCAACGACCAGAGCGGTGAAGGCATGCTGGGTGCCGGCACTGGTATGGACGCTAACGCTAACGGCGGCAACATGTCTTCCGAAGAGCAAGCTCGTCTGCAGATGCAGCAGCTGCAGCAGAACAACATCGTTTACTTCGATCTGGACAAGTACGATATCCGTTCTGACTTCGCTGCAATGCTGGATGCGCACGCTAACTTCCTGCGTAGCAACCCGTCCTACAAAGTGACCGTAGAAGGTCACGCGGATGAGCGCGGTACTCCGGAATATAACATCGCTCTGGGTGAGCGTCGTGCTAACGCCGTTAAGATGTATCTGCAGGGCAAAGGTGTTTCTGCTGACCAGATTTCCATCGTTTCTTACGGTAAAGAAAAACCTGCAGTACTGGGTCATGACGAAGCGGCATATGCCAAAAACCGTCGCGCCGTACTGGTTTACTAAGAGAATTGCATGAGCAGTAACTTCAGACATCATTTATTGAGTCTGTCGTTACTGGTTGGCATAGCGGCCCCCTGGGCCGCTTTTGCTCAGGCGCCAATCAGTAGTGTCGGCTCAGGCTCGGTCGAAGACCGCGTCACTCAACTTGAGCGTATTTCCAATGCTCACAGCCAGCTTTTAACCCAACTCCAGCAACAACTCTCCGATAACCAAAGCGATATTGATTCCCTGCGCGGTCAGATTCAGGAAAATCAGTATCAGCTCAATCAGATTGTCGAACGCCAGAAGCAGATTCTGCAACAGATCGACGGGCTGACGAGCGGTGGCGGAGCAGCAGCGGCAGGCGCGCAGGCGCAGGCTCCGTCGTCTTCCGGCGATCAAAGTTCGGCTGCCACCAGTACGGCGCCAGCGGCGTCTTCCGGGGCGCCTGCGATGACCGGGGATGCCAACACCGATTACAACGCGGCTATTGCGCTGGTTAAAGATTCGTCCCGCCAGGATGACGCAATGGTGGCGTTTCAGAACTTCGTCAAGAAGTACCCGGATTCAACTTATCAGCCGAACGCCAACTACTGGCTCGGACAGTTGAACTACAATAAGGGGAAAAAAGACGATGCGGCATATTATTTTGCCTCGGTGGTGAAAAACTATCCGAAATCCCCGAAAGCGCCGGATGCGATGTTTAAAGTCGGCGTTATCATGCAGGACAAAGGCGACACCGCGAAAGCGAAAGCCGTTTACCAGCAGGTAGTCAGCAAATTCCCTGGCACCGATGGTGCGAAACAAGCGCAAAAACGTCTTAACGCCCTGGGTTGATTATGGCATGACCAGAAATCGCGTTATTTCTGGTCTTGTCGCACGAAACCCAAGCAGTTAAGTGATCTTTATCGAAATTTTAGTTGCGCTGAAATCTGAAATCAGTAATATATGCCGCCGTTGCCAAGGGATATCGAACAAGCCCAAAGCGACGCCAGAGTGGGTCGTTAGCTCAGTTGGTAGAGCAGTTGACTTTTAATCAATTGGTCGCAGGTTCGAATCCTGCACGACCCACCAATCGTTCTGGTTGAAGTAGTATCGGTAGTATCCAGCGCAGTATCGGGTGATTAGCTCAGCTGGGAGAGCACCTCCCTTACAAGGAGGGGGTCGGCGGTT
>NZ_JBEAIQ010000039.1:0-47599 GCF_040064335.1 Klebsiella sp. CN_Kp088
GCGACGCTGAAGGCGTCGCCGCGAGAGCGATTTAACTGAAGAACATCACCGAGACGCAGAGCAGGCCGACGATTAAGGTAATGAGATTACCCAGCGAACGGTAGGGCTTGAGCGCCGGAATGATATACGTCGACAACGTCGGCATGATGAACAGAATCATGGCGATAAGCGGGCCGCTGATGGCGTAAATCATCGAGATGGCGTTCGGATTGATAAAGCAGACGATAAAGGTCAGCGCCGAGACCAGCATAATCGACATGGCGCGGTTAAAGGCGCGGCTCTTACGAATGCCGAGCTGGCCGAGCGAGGTTTTAACGATTTCGCTGGCGCCTTCGATCACCCCAAAATAGGTGCCGAGGAACGATTTCGACATCGCGACCACCGCGACGATAATGCCGGTCACTGCAAGCCAGCCCGGCGCGCCCGGCGCCATGGAGAGCGCAGAGAGAATCGTCACCCCTTCATTACGCGCGGCTTCGATGTACGGCAGCGGAATGGACAGCAGGCAACTGAAGACAAAAAACAGCACGCTGGCGCAGATGATGGTGTAGGCCACCTTCATGATTTTTTTGCATTTACCCATGGCCAGCTCACCATATTTCTCCTGCTGATCGATAGCGAAGGTCGAAATAATCGGCGTATGGCTAAAAGCGAAAACCATCACGGGAATCGAGATCCAGATTTGGTGCCAGGTCTTTGCGTTCAGCTGCATCTGACTGGTGAGGTGTTCCGGTTGCCAACTGCCAATCAGGTAGATGGAGAGGAACAGGAAACAGCCAATCAGCGGGAAGACGAGGAATCCCATCACTTTGATGGTCATATGACGCCCCATCAGGAAGATCAGATTCAGTACCAGCACCACGGCGAGGCTCAGCAGAGCGCGTACGCCAGGAGTCATCGCCACGTGTCTCGCCAGTTGTTCAGCCAGCGAATTAGTGATTGCCACGGCGTAGATCAGGATCACTACGAAGAAGGCGAGAAAGTACAGGCTGGTGATCAGATTGCCGACTTTTTTGCCGTAGTAATGATTGACCGCGCCGGTGATCCCTTCACCGGCCGCCACTTTGGCCGACAGGATGAATTGACACAGCGCTTTGTGCGGCCAGTAGGTTAACGGCCAGGCAACCAAAGCGGTAAGGAACAGCACGATGGCGCCGGCCGAACCGAGTTGAATCGGCAGGAATAGGGTGCCGGCGCCTACGGCAGTGCCATATAGAGCAAAACTCCATAGAGTTTCTTCTTTAGACCAAATTTTAGACATTATGCGAATTTATCAACCGTATAACCCAAAAAAAGGAGTGCAATTTACCACATTTATGAATCGTTTGCGGTGATAGTTTTCGGCGATAAATAAACCTGCGGATCGCCAAAGGGTTAGGCGATCCGCGCGATCGAGAACGTTAACTATTCGGCAGACTCTGCGGCTGGCGATACTTCAGGACGCGCACGCGCAGCGTATCCCACGCCCAGTTAAAGAACATGGTGTAGGGCAGGAAGAACAGCATAAAGCCGATTTCCAGCATAAATGCCTGCACCAGCGACACGCCAAGCACCAGCGCGACGACGGTGACGCCGATGATGATAAAGCCGCACTCAAAGCCGATGGCGTGCAGCGCGCGCACCCGCAGCGTGCGCGCCAGGCGTGAAACTGGCCACAGACGGTCGAAGGCGGCGTTATAGATCAGGTTCCAGACCATCGCCATGGTGGCGAGCAGAATGCTCAAGCCGCCCATTTCGACCACCGATCGCTGCATTAACCAGGCGGCGGTGGGGGCCAGAATTAACGTGGCGAGACCTTCAAAGCTCACCGCGTGGAGTACGCGTTCCAGCAGTGTCTTACGCTGCAGGTGATTGGTTTTCATTTTGGGATACCTCTTGTCAGTTCTGTCATCCAGATTTACCCGGCATTTTATGGAAAAATGTGATAAACAAAAGATAGATTCCATCGATAAAGTAGATAGGTTATGCACTATTCTCCCGAAGCTCTCACCGCCTTTGTAGAAGCCGCCGCCAGCGGTTCGTTCTCCGCCGCCGCCCGGCGGATGCGTAAAAGCCAGTCCACCATCAGTACCGCGATTTCGAATCTTGAAACCGACCTGGGGTTGACTCTCTTCGATCGTTCCACTCGCCAGCCGACGCTAACCGCGCAGGGCGAGCAGGTGCTGGGCTATGTGAAAGCAATACTGGCCGCCAGTTCGCGGCTGGATGAGCTCGCCAGTTCGTTATCCGGCAATACCGAACCGCGGCTGACCTTCGTCTTGTCGGATACCCTGCACCCGGATGTACTGGAGGATTTGCTGGAACAGTTCGATCGGCGTTTTCCGCATACCGAGTTTGAATGTCTGATTGGCGAAGATGAAGACGTGGTGGATCTGCTGCAAAAAGAGCGCGCTCAGGTGGGGCTTATCGAAGCCCGGGACAGCTATCCGATGGAGATCGGCAGCATGCGCCTGCCGTTGCAAACGGCGATGGGGATTTATGTTGCGCCGGGGCATCCGCTGGCCGGTCAGGGGCGGGTTTTCTGGGATGATCTGCACGGCTGGCGTGAACTGCGGCTTAGCACTTATCTTGAGAGCGCGCCGGACCCCTCGCGCGGCCAGGTATGGTCGGCGCCCAACTATTTGCTGCTGCTGAGTATGGCGGTGCAGGGCTTTGGCTGGTGTATTTTGCCCTGCGCGCTGGTGGAAGAGTTCGCCGGTAGCGGCAAGCTTAAAGCGTTGAATATCGCCGGCTGGCCGCGGTCGATCTCGGTGGATCTGCTATGGAACAAGCGTACGCCGCTGGGGGAAGCGGGCAGCTGGCTGCGCCAACACCTTGAAGGGCAAGGCCGCGAGTCGTGACGGCGAACTTTGTGAACCGCCTCACTTTTTTTAAACAATTGCGAAATTTTTTGATAACAATTCTCTACTATAACGGCATCTATTGATGGTTCTTTGCGCAGAAGGTAAAGGATGAAAGATGTCGTGATCGTCGGCGCGTTGCGTACGCCTATCGGCTGTTTTCAGGGAACGCTGGCGCGTCACTCGGCGGTGGAATTGGGCAGCGTGGTGGTGAAGGCGTTAGTCGAGCGGAGCGGAATCGATCCGCAGTGCATTGATGAAGTGATCCTCGGTCAGGTGCTGACTGCGGGCACCGGGCAGAATCCGGCGCGTCAGTCGGCGATCCGCGGCGGGCTGCCGAATACCGTCTCGGCGATCACCATCAACGACGTTTGTGGCTCCGGGCTGAAAGCGCTGCACCTGGCGACTCAGGCCATCCAATGCGGCGAAGCGGATGTAGTGATCGCCGGCGGTCAGGAAAACATGAGCCGCGCGCCGCATGTGCTTACCGACAGCCGAACCGGCGCGCAGCTGGGCAATAGCCAGCTTATCGACAGCCTGGTGCATGATGGGCTGTGGGACGCTTTCAATGACTACCATATGGGCGTAACGGCGGAAAATCTGGCGCGGGAGTATGGGATCAGCCGTGAACTACAGGACGCCTGGGCGCTTAGCTCGCAGCAAAAAGCGCGGCGGGCGATAGACTCCGGGCGGTTTCGCGATGAAATCGTGCCGGTCGCCACCGAGCATAACGGCAGTCAACGGCTGGTGGATACCGACGAGCAGCCGCGGATGGATGCCAGCGCTGAAGGGTTAGCCAGCCTGATGCCCACCTTCGACCAGCTTGGGTCGGTGACCGCGGGTAATGCATCGAGTATTAACGATGGCGCGGCGGCGGTAATGATGATGAGCGAATCAAAGGCCCAGGAGCTGGGGCTGCCGATTCTGGCGCGCATTCGCGCCTTCGCCAGCGTCGGCGTCGATCCGGCGCTAATGGGTATCGCGCCGGTACATGCCACCCGGCGCTGCCTTGAGCGCGCGGGCTGGCAGCTGGATGAGGTTGACTTAATCGAAGCTAATGAAGCTTTTGCCGCCCAGGCGATCTCCGTTGGCAGAGTGCTGGAGTGGGATGAACGGCGGGTTAACGTTAACGGCGGGGCTATCGCCCTGGGCCATCCGATTGGCGCGTCCGGTTGCCGTATTCTGGTGTCGCTGGTACATGAAATGATCAAGCGCGATGCGCGTAAAGGGCTCGCGACGCTGTGTATCGGCGGCGGTCAGGGCGTTGCGCTGGCGGTGGAGCGCGCATAATACGATCTCGCGCCGTCTTCGGCGCGATGTCCAACTTCCTCGCCGATCTTCTTTTCTTCGTTTTTCTCTCCGATTTTCTCTCTTCGCGGTTATTTTTCAAAGATAACCTAACTCACTGGATTTATAGCTTTTGTACAGGTTGCTAGCTCCTGGCGATGTGATCCGTTTTGCGTTTTTATCATTTTTAATCATAAAAAATGAAACGTTGTTTTAATTGTCGTTGAAAATGATTTTTCAGCGGTCTACTATGTGACCATCAGCAAAACGGAACTCTGTTTTATTTTTATGATGGGGATGCCCCAGGAGTTCTTCTTAGCCTCAGAACCTTGCCTGTGGTGAGCAGGCCGTGAAAGAAAGGAACCAGATATGATTCTTGATGCATTCTCTCTTCAGGGGAAAGTCGCGGTAGTGACCGGCTGCGACACCGGTTTAGGCCAGGGCATGGCGGTTGGGCTGGCGGAAGCGGGCTGCGATATCGTCGGTATTAATATCGTTGAGCCGACGGAAACCATCGAGCGCGTTACCGCGCTGGGGCGTCGTTTTTTGAGCCTCACCGCTGACCTGCGGCAGATAGATGGTATTCCGCAGTTGCTTGAGCGCGCGGTGGCGGAATTTGGCCACATCGATATTCTGGTCAATAACGCGGGGCTAATCCGCCGTCAGGATGCTATCGAATTCAGCGAGAAGGACTGGGATGACGTGATGAACCTGAACATCAAAAGCGTCTTTTTCATGTCTCAGGCCGCGGCGAAGCACTTCATCGCTCAGGGTAACGGCGGCAAGATCATCAATATTGCCTCCATGCTGTCGTTCCAGGGCGGGATCCGCGTGCCGTCCTACACCGCCTCGAAAAGCGGCGTCATGGGCGTAACTCGCCTGCTGGCCAATGAATGGGCAAAGCATAATATCAATGTTAACGCCATTGCCCCCGGCTACATGGCAACCAACAATACCCAGCAGTTACGCGCCGATGAACAGCGCAGCGCGGAAATTCTCGACCGTATCCCGGCCGGCCGCTGGGGCCTGCCGAGCGATTTAATGGGGCCGGTGGTGTTTCTCGCCTCCAGCGCATCCGATTACATCAACGGCTACACCGTGGCGGTAGATGGCGGTTGGCTGGCGCGCTAACAGACATAGTCGAACAACCCGCCAACCGGCGGGTTGTTTTCTGAACAATGATCGTCCATATCATGAGGTTTAAATAATCCATACTCGTTAGTAATGGAAAATAAAATACTCGCCATTCATCAGGGTTGTTTTGACGATCGGACAGCATTTTTTGCATAAGATAAAGTTTAATGTCCATCACAAAAACAATGCTGCCAGCCGTTTTATCCATATCTTCGCCATCTCCCGCCTGACACCTTAGCCCTGCGATCCCGTACTTTCACTGCACGCATACTCTGTTGAGGCAGGAAAAAAATGACTTCATTGACCACCGATCCGGGTTTACTCCCCAATGCGCAGCGCAACACCCGGCGCATGAACCAGTTTGTCTCCATTGCCGCCGCGGTGGCGGGTTTGTTATTCGGCCTTGATATCGGCGTGATTGCCGGGGCGCTACCTTTCATCACCGATCATTTCGTTTTATCCAGCCGTCTGCAGGAGTGGGTGGTCAGCAGTATGATGCTTGGCGCGGCGATCGGCGCGCTGTTCAACGGCTGGCTCTCTTTCCGTCTTGGCCGTAAATACAGTTTGATGGTTGGCGCGGTGCTATTTGTGGCGGGCTCTATCGGCTCGGCATTCGCCACCAGCGTCGAGATGCTGCTGGCTGCGCGTATTGTCCTTGGCGTCGCCGTCGGTATCGCCTCTTATACCGCGCCGCTCTATCTTTCTGAAATGGCAAGCGAAAACGTTCGCGGCAAGATGATCAGCATGTATCAGTTGATGGTCACGCTTGGCATCGTGCTGGCCTTCTTATCCGATACCGCCTTCAGCTACAGCGGCAACTGGCGGGCGATGCTTGGCGTGCTGGCGCTGCCGGCGGTATTGCTGATTATCCTGGTGGTGTTTCTGCCTAACAGTCCGCGCTGGCTGGCGGAAAAAGGCCGCCATATCGAGGCCGAAGAAGTGCTGCGCATGCTGCGCGATACCTCGGAAAAGGCGCGCGATGAGCTGAATGAAATCCGCGAAAGCCTGAAGCTCAAGCAGGGCGGCTGGGCGCTGTTCAAAGTGAACCGCAACGTGCGTCGGGCGGTATTCCTTGGCATGTTATTGCAGGCGATGCAGCAGTTTACCGGCATGAATATCATCATGTATTACGCGCCGCGGATCTTCAAAATGGCCGGCTTTACCACCACCGAGCAGCAGATGATCGCCACGCTGGTGGTCGGCCTGACCTTCATGTTCGCCACCTTTATCGCGGTGTTTACCGTTGATAAGGCCGGGCGTAAACCGGCATTGAAAATCGGCTTTAGCGTGATGGCGTTGGGCACCCTGGTGCTGGGCTACTGCCTGATGCAGTTTGATAACGGTACCGCCGGCAGCGGCCTCTCCTGGCTATCGGTGGGAATGACCATGATGTGTATTGCCGGATACGCGATGAGCGCCGCGCCGGTGGTGTGGATCCTCTGCTCTGAGATCCAGCCGCTAAAATGCCGCGACTTCGGCATCACCTGTTCGACCACCACCAACTGGGTGTCGAACATGATTATTGGCGCGACCTTCCTGACGCTGCTGGACGCGATTGGCGCGGCAGGCACGTTCTGGCTCTATACCGCGCTGAACGTGGCGTTTATCGGCGTGACCTTCTGGCTGATCCCGGAAACCAAAAACGTGACGCTTGAACATATCGAACGCAAGCTGATGTCCGGGGAAAAGCTGCGTAACATCGGCAACTGATCACACGGATTCGCGCGGCAGCCACGGGCTGGGAACCTTAATGGTATCCCGATGGCTGTCGCTGTTAATAATATGCAGGGCGCTCAGGCGGCCAATTTCATAATGCGGTAACTGCACCGTTGACAGCGGCGGCAGGAACAGATCGCCAATCCCCACCATGTTGTCATAACCCACCACCGCCACATCTTCAGGGATTCGCAAGCCCTGCGCCAGCAACGTCTGGTAGACCATAAAAGCGATACGATCGTTACCGCACACTACGGAATCAAACCGCGGTTTACCCTGATCAATATGGGCCAGCAGCTGGCCGGGAATATCGCGATAGTGTTCGTCACCGTAGGTCATATAGCAGTGATCGAGCGTATCCGGATCGACCTGCGCCTCGCGGCAGGCGCGTTCCATCCCCTGTCGGCGGCGTATCGTCGCCAGATGCCTGGCCGGAAGATGCAAACAGAGCGGGCGGCGATAGCCGGCGGCCAGCAGCGCTTTCACCGCGTCGTACTGGCCTTGCTCATCGTCCGGAATATAGCTGGCGACGTTCTCGTTCAGGCTTTCGCAGTTGGCCAGCACGCAGGGCAGCGTCAACAATTTCGCCGGTAGCGGAACCTGGCGTAGCCCCATGGTGGTGTAAATGATGCCGTCCGGGCGGTGGGAAAGCAGCAGGTCAAGGATGGCATCTGGATTGTCATCCGAGAACATGTTAACCACAAAGCTGTTCCAGCCGTGGGCCCGCGCCGTCTCTTCGATAGAGAGCGTTATCTCTACCGAGAATGGGGTGGTCACCGTGTCCAGCGCCAGTACGCCGATGGTGCTTGGGGTTGCCCGGGCGCCGCGAATTTTCTTCGCCGACAGGTCGGGGACGTAATTGGTCTGTTCGATAGCCGCCTGTACGCGGGCAAGCGTTTCCGCCTTCAGGCGCTCCGGGCTGTTCAGCGCGCGGGATACCGTCATCAGTGAGACGTTGGCTAGCTTCGCTACATCTTTCAGGGATGCCATGGTGATTACTCCGGTATACAACTAAGTCGCTGATGTAAAAGGATCATACGATAGTCTATCCCAGCCTGATGGTGAAGCATGGCGAGGAATAGTTGATCGCGATCTCATCTCCATTATGTTAACGTTAACTTTTGTGATTAACATCATGAATCGTCACAAAACCAGATGAGAGTTGTTTTTTGTTAACGTTACCATTTGCGCATTACTCCAACACGAGAATGTCATGATGAAGATGCATCACTCTCACAGCTACCCCTTACTCAGTGCCTTACTGTTTTTCTTTTTTGTTACCTGGTCTTCTTCCGGCTCGCTGCTTTCCATCTGGCTACATCAGGAAGTGGGGCTGAAAGCCGGGGATACCGGCATTATCTACGCGGTGCTGTCGGTCTCGGCGCTATTCGCCCAGATTTGCTACGGCTTTATCCAGGATAAACTGGGGCTGCGCAAAAATTTACTCTGGTATATCACCGTCTTACTGATCCTTTCCGGCCCGGCCTATCTGCTGTTTGGCTATCTGCTGAAAATCAACGTGCTGCTCGGCAGTATTTTTGGCGGCATCTATATCGGCCTGACCTTTAACGGCGGCATTGGCGTGCTGGAGTCCTATACCGAGCGCGTAGCGCGGCAAAGCCAGTTTGAATTCGGCAAAGCGCGGATGTGGGGATCGCTGGGCTGGGCGGTGGCGACCTTTTTCGCTGGGCTGCTGTTCAACATTAACCCACAACTGAACTTCGCCGTCGCCAGCTGTTCTGGTCTGGTTTTCTTCATGCTGCTGGCGCGGCTTAAGGTCTCTTCAGCGCCGCACGCCATGCAGGAGGCGGTCAGTGGCGGTAAAGTCACGTTGGAAGACGCGCTGCGCCTGCTGACGCTGCCGCGCTTTTGGGCGCTGGTGTTTTTCGTCGTTGGCACCTGTATTTACGGCGTTTACGACCAGCAGTTTCCGGTCTACTTCTCCTCGCAGTTCGCCACGCTCCATGAAGGGAACGCCATGTATGGCTATCTCAACTCCTTCCAGGTGTTCCTCGAAGCGGCGGGAATGTTCTGCGCCCCGTGGCTGGTCAATCGCATCGGCGCGAAAAACGGCCTGATCTTCGCCGGCATGGTGATGGCGATGCGCATGGTGGCCTCCGGGCTGGTGGAAGGCCCTGTACTGATCTCGATTACGAAACTGCTGCACGCCGTGGAATTGCCGGTGCTGCTGGTGTCCATCTTCAAATACAACAGCCTGAACTTTGATAAACGCCTTTCTTCCACCCTGTACCTGGTTGGTTTCGCCTGCACCAGTTCGGTCATCGCCACCGTACTGTCGCCGCTGGCGGGCTATAGCTACGAAAAATACGGCTTCGCCGACTCCTATTTGATCATGGGACTGCTGGTGTTCTGCACCACCTTCATCTCCATCTTCCTGCTGCGATCCAATAAGGCCTCTTCGGATTCGCTCATGTCGCAGCCATCCACTATCTGACTGAAAAGAGAAATGAATATGATCTATTCCATTAGTAACGCGGAGCGGGAACTGCAGGCGAAAAGCGTGGATCTCAACCCGCGCTGGTATCCGCGTTATCACCTGGCGGCCCGTGCCGGTTGGATCAACGACCCCAACGGGCTGGTATGGTTCGACGGCTGGTACCACGCGTTTTATCAGCACCACCCGTATTCAAACCAGTGGGGGCCGATGCACTGGGGCCACGCGCGCAGCAAGGACCTTGTGCAGTGGGAACACCTGCCGGTGGCGCTGGCGCCGGAAGGGCCGGAAGATAAAGACGGCTGTTTCTCCGGCTCGGCGGTGGTTGATGGCGATACGCTGGCACTCATCTACACCGGCCATAAATTTCATGGCGATCCCGCGGATGAAAATAACCTGTACCAGGTGCAGTGCCTGGCGACCAGCCGCGACGGCATCCATTTTGAGCGCCAGGGGATGATCATTGATACCCCGCCGGGGATGCACCATTTTCGTGACCCGAAAGTATGGCGTGAAGGTGAAAGCTGGTACATGGTGGTCGGCGCGCGGGTAGACGACGTCGGCCAGGTGCGGTTGTACCGTTCTGACGACCTGCGCCATTGGCAGGACGCCGGTATTCTTGCCCAGGCCGAAGCGGGGATGGGCTACATGTGGGAGTGCCCGGATTTCTTTGAACTCGATGGCAAGCGGGTGCTGATGTTCTCGCCGCAGGGGATGGCCGCGGACGGCTTTGTCCGGCGCAATTTATTCCAGAGCGGCTATCTGCTGGGGGACTGGCAGCCGGGGCAACCTTTTGTCCGCGAAGAGGCGTTTGTCGAACTCGACAGCGGTCACGATTTCTATGCGCCGCAAAGCTTCCTCACCCCCGATGGCCGACGAATCGTGATCGGCTGGCTGGATATGTGGGAGTCGCCGCTGCCGGAGCAGCAGGACGGTTGGGCCGGTATGCTCTCGCTGCCGCGCGAGTTAAGCCTCGGCGCGAATAATCGGTTACTGATGCGTCCGGCAAAAGAGGTGGAAGGCCTGCGCCGCGACTGGTTCCCGTGGCCGGTCAGTTCGTTGAAGAATCAGCAGCTGACGATGGTAGAGCGCTGCGAAACCATGGAGGTCAACCTGCATTGGGATATGGCCAATAGCGGCGCCGAGCAGTACGGTTTGAGCTTTGGCGAAGGGTTGAAGGTATATGTCGACAATCAGATGCAGCGGCTGGTACTGGAGCGCCGCTATCCGCAATATGGTTTGTGCGGCACCCGCAGCGTTCCGTTACCAGCCGGTTCGGCGCTGAAGCTGAGGTTATTTTTCGATAGCTCATCCGTTGAGGTTTTCGTCAATGACGGCGAAGCCTGCCTCAGCAGCCGTATTTATCCTGACGCGCAGCACAGAGAATTAGTTTTATTTTCCTGGAGCGGTAGCGCGGCATTAATTGATGGCGGAGCATGGAACCTCTAATTAAATAATCATTAACCTGAATAACCCGTAAGCAAACGCTGGCGGGTTATTTAATATTCACCAAAATAATAAAACAATACCTTTAATATATAATAAGCAGGGTCTAACGATGAATAAAATCTGGGTTGGATGTCTTATCTCGTCTTTATTTATTCCCGCTGCCGGCGCGCAGCAAACGCTTTCGCTTGAGGAGCGTCTGGCGCAGATGGAGCAGCGCTTAAAAGCCACCGAGCAGCGGGCGCAAAACGCCGAGGCGGAAATCCGCGAACTGAAGCAGCAGGAGCGCGCGACGGCTAAAAGCAGTGCACCTGCGCCCGCGACGGTTGCCGCGCCCGCGCTGGCGGTGAATAAAGATGTCGATTTAAAATTTTACGGTGATGTTGAATTTAATATGGATGGCGCCAGCCGAACCGGCAGCCTGACCTCGGTAAAAACCAGCGCGAATAAGAACTGGGCGCCGGGGGATAAAGAGCGCTGGGATATTAATGGGCGTATTTTGTTAGGGTTTGATGGCTTACGCAAAGGCGCTAATGGGAAATACTCCGGCTTTAGCGTACAACCGCTGGCGGATATGACCGGAAAAATGAATCTTGATGATGCCGTATTTTTCTTTGGTCAGGAAAATGACTGGAAAATAAAAATCGGGCGCTTTGAAGCTTACGATATGTTCCCGCTGAATCAGGATACGTTTATTGAATATTCTGGTAATACCGCCAACGATCTCTATAGCGACGGTTACGGTTATATCTACATGATGAAAGAGGGGCGCGGGCGTAGCAGCAGCGGCGGTAATTTCCTGCTGAGCAAATACCTCGATAACTGGTACTTTGAGCTCAACACGCTGGTGGAAGACGGTAGCTCGCTGTTTGTCGATCAAAACTACCACGGCAACGCGCTCGAAAATCATAAAAACGTGGTCTATGTGCGGCCGGTGGCGGCCTGGCAGTCCGGGCCGTGGTCAGTGGCGGCGGCGGTAGAGAGCAACCTGGTGAATAATGCCTATGGTTATCAAAACCAGAACGGACGCTGGGTCGATCAGTCCAGCCGTACCGGCTACGGTCTGACCATGAGCTGGAATACGCTGAAAACCGATGCCGAGGATGGCATGGTGGTGAATCTCAGCACCGCTTATCTGGACGCGGCGGATGAAGAGGATTTCAGCGCCGGTATCAACGCGCTGTGGCATCGCGTCGAGCTGGGATATATCTACGCGCACAACAAAATCGACCAGTTCAACATGGCGGGGGTCAGCGGCGAGTGCGATGGCGACTGCGCGATTCTGACGCCGGGCCGCTATGACATCCACACGATCCATGCCTCCTGGCAACTGCCGAATATCATGGATATGCCGAACTTTAATATTTATCTCGGCGCCTATGCCTCATGGCTGGATTCGTCGGCCCAGCAGAGCGGGAACGACGACGAACGCTACGGCGCGCGCGTGCGCTTTAAATATTTCTTCTGATGAGGTCGCCGCCCAACAGCAACAGTGGAAAGTTATCGGCAGGTTTGCTTCACTGGAGCAAACCATAAAGGAGCAGATAATGAAAACCATCGGCCTGCTGGGCGGCATGAGCTGGGAATCCACCATTCCCTATTACCGGTTAATTAATGAAGGCATTAAAGCGCGGCTCGGCGGCCTGCATTCCGCCAGCCTGTTGCTACATAGCGTTGATTTTCATGAGATTGAAGCCTGCCAGTCGGCAGGGGAGTGGGATCGCGCCGGCGAGATCCTCGCCGCGGCGGCGCTGGGGTTACAGCAGGCCGGCGCCGAGGGCATCGTGCTGTGCACCAACACCATGCATAAGGTGGCTGATGCGATTGAAGCCCGCTGCGAGGTGCCGTTCCTGCATATCGCCGACGCCACCGGGCGGGCTATCAGCGCTAAAGGCCAGCGTCGGGTCGCGCTATTGGGCACCCGCTACACCATGGAGCAGGATTTTTATCGCGGCCGTCTACAGCAGCAGTTTGCCATTGAGACGCTGATCCCGCAGGCCGAAGATCGGGCGCGCATCAATCAGATTATCTTTGATGAGCTCTGCCTCGGCACCTTTAGCGACGCCTCGCGCGACTATTATCTGCAGGTCATCGAGGCGCTGGTGGCACAGGGGGCGGAAGGCGTTATCTTCGGCTGCACCGAAATCGGCCTGCTGGTACCGGAAACGAGTAGTCCGCTGCCGGTATTTGATACCGCGGCGATCCATGCCGCCGACGCGGTGGAATTTATGCTCTCTTAAGTACCGCCGCCAGCGGCTGTTCGATACGCGGCAGGCTGGTTTGCAGATGCTGGACAAAGGCGTCGACCAGCGCGGAACCGGGG
The DNA here is from genome assembly GCF_040064335.1 of Klebsiella sp. CN_Kp088. Taxonomy (NCBI): domain Bacteria; kingdom Pseudomonadati; phylum Pseudomonadota; class Gammaproteobacteria; order Enterobacterales; family Enterobacteriaceae; genus Klebsiella; species Klebsiella sp. CN_Kp088. Next base: position 13,202 of record NZ_JBEAIQ010000039.1, read on the forward strand.
CGATGTAGCGGGCGGATTAGGCTGACGGTAAAGGGCACATCGACGCTGAAGCGCCGCACCACCACGCCGCTCTCAGCGTAGTCGAGGGCGGTGAGCGGGTTAACCACCGAAATGCCCGCTCCGGCGCGCACCAGCGCGCAGATCGACGCCGCGCTGTGGGTTTCAACCACCATCCGTCTTTTCACCTGGTGCTCCATAAATAGCGCATCAAGCAGCTGACGATAGCTGTCGGTGCGCGACAGGCTGATATAGTTTTCGCCGTGAAAGTCGGCGGGGGTGAGTTCGGTTTTCGCGGCCAGCGGGTGATTTTGTGGCAGCACGCAGACTTCATTTAAGGTCAGCAGCGGCGTGCGCTCGGTGCCGGCCGGCGTATGCAGCGTTTCCGTTAACCCCAAATCATGGCGCTGGGCGGACAGCCACTCCTCCAGCAGCGGCGACTCCTGCGGCACGATCTGCAGGCTGACGTCCGGATAGCGCGCCAGGAACGGCTGCAGCAGCAGCGGCAGAAATGACTGCGAAAAGACCGGCAGACAGGCTACCGACAGCTCCCCCTGGCGGAATTCGCGCAGGCTCTCCGCGGCGCTAACGATGCGATCCAACCCGTACCACGAGCGCTGTACTTCTTCAAACAGTCGCAGCCCCTGCACCGTCGGCTGCAGACGGCCGCGGGCGCGCTCAAACAGCTTTAAGCCCAGCACTTTCTCAAAACGCGCCAGTTCACGGCTGACCGTCGGCTGCGAGGTATGCAGCATCCGCGCCGCTTCGGTTAGGTTGCCGGTGGTCATCACCGCGTGGAAAATCTCAATATGGCGTAAGTTGACGGCAGGCATGGGCGGCTCCCGGTTAGCATCAGATAGCCATATCATTTTTGCATAGACTCGCGATAAAACGATATTTTTTATTCTCTTCCCGCTGTGGCGTAATCGGAAAAAACATCGACAAACACACGTACGCACCGGAGTCCTTATGCCACGCTCGCTGAACGCCACCGATACCGATCTGACCGCCGACAATCTACTGCGCCTGCCCGCTGAGTTCGGCTGCCCGGTATGGGTCTATGACGCGCAGATTATCCGCCGCCAGATTGCCCAACTTAGCCAGTTTGACGTGGTGCGTTTTGCGCAGAAGGCCTGCTCCAATATTCATATTCTGCGTCTGATGCGCGAGCAGGGCGTGAAGGTGGATTCGGTGTCGCTTGGCGAGATCGAACGCGCGCTGGCGGCAGGTTACGATCCCGTGCAGCACCCGGACGATATCGTCTTTACCGCCGATCTGATCGATCGTGCGACCCTTGAGCGGGTGAAAGCATTACAGATCCCAGTGAATGCCGGATCCGTGGATATGCTTAGCCAACTGGGCGAAGTCTCGCCGGGTCACCGCGTCTGGCTACGGGTCAACCCGGGATTTGGTCATGGCCACAGCCAGAAGACCAATACCGGCGGCGAAAACAGCAAACACGGTATCTGGTTCAGCCAGCTGCCGCAGGCGCTGGAGGTGATTCGCCGCCATTCGCTGCAGCTGGTCGGCATCCATATGCATATCGGCTCCGGCGTTGATTACGGTCATCTTGAGCAAGTATGCGGCGCGATGGTGCGCCAGGTGGTGGAGTTTGGTCAGGATCTGCAGGCGATCTCCGCCGGCGGCGGTTTATCGATCCCATATCACGAAGGCGAAGAGGCGATCGATACCGATCACTACTTTGGCCTGTGGAATGCGGCGCGCGAGCAGATCGCCAAACATCTGGGGCATCCGGTGAAGCTGGAGATTGAACCGGGGCGTTTCCTGGTGGCGGAGTCCGGCGTGCTGGTATCGCAGGTGCGTAGCGTGAAAGAGATGGGCAGCCGCCACTTCGTGCTGATCGACGCCGGCTTTAACGATCTGATGCGCCCGGCCATGTACGGCAGCTATCATCATATTACCGCGCTGGCGGCGGACGGGCGCGACCTGAGCGGCGAGCCGCAGCTGGAAACCGTGGTCGCGGGGCCGCTGTGCGAATCCGGCGACGTCTTTACCCAGCAGGAGGGCGGCAAAGTGGAAACTCGCCTGCTGCCGGCGGTGGCGCCGGGCGATTACCTGGTGCTGCACGACACCGGCGCCTACGGCGCATCGATGTCTTCAAACTACAACAGCCGCCCGCTACTACCGGAAGTGCTGTTTGATAACGGCAGCGCGCGCCTGATTCGCCGTCGCCAGACCATTGAAGAACTGCTGGCGCTGGAGCTTATTTAAAGAATGGCCCCGTCGTCACCGATTCACGCAGTACCAGCGTACCGGTGAACGGCGGGATGGTTTCGATCGGCTGTTCGTTGGCGAGCTTAATCGCCTGGTCGATGGCGGTGGTGATCATATTGTCGATCGGCAGGTAGACCGTTGATAATCCGGGCTCCAGCCACTTCGCGCTAGGAGCGTCGTCAAAGCCGAAGAGCGATACGTCCTGCGGAATGCGCAGCCCCGCCTGATGCAGCGCTTTCGAGGCGCCCAACGCCATATCATCGTTACAGGAGAACAGCGCGCTAAACGGCGTTTTCTCTTCTAATAATTCCCGACACAGCTCATAACCGCGGGTCATCGTTGAATCGCCGTACTTGACCCGCGTCGGTTCCCACGCAATTCCGTGCTTTTCCAGGGCGCTGCGGTAGCCCGCCAGGCGCGCTTTACCCGTTGGGGTATGCATTGGTACGGTCAGGCAGGCGATATCGCGATGCCCCTGGGAGATCAGATAGTCGACGGCCTGAAACGCCGCCTCCTGCTGTTCAAAGAACACGCAGCGTTCCCGCGCCTGGCTAACGTCGCGGTTAATCACCACCAGCGGCGTTTCAATGGTTTCGATAAGCGACATAATTTTCTGTTCGCTCATATGGCGGGTGTAGAGCACGATGGCGTCACACTGACGGTCGGCCAACATTTGTACCGCTTCTTCTTCCCGTTCGGGCGCATCGTGGCCGTCGGTGACGATAAGCTGTTTGCCCCAGGCTTCCGTTTGGCGCGACGCCTGTTGCAGCAAGCGGCCAAAGTAAAAACCGTCGAATGTCGATACCACCAGTCCAATGCTGTTGCTGGTGCGATTCGCCAGCGAGCGGGCGAGAAAATTAGGCCGGTAGCCCAGCTCTTCCATCGCTTTGAATACCTGTTGGCGGGTACTCTCTTTTACCTGACCTGTGCCGTTCAACACGCGGGAAACCGTCGCTTTCGAGACGCCTGCGCGTATTGAGACATCCAGCATTGTTGCCATTCGTCGATTCCTGATAACCCGTGATTTGGCGCAGTTTACCACAGTCATTCAGAGGGATATGAGCCTGACGACGGCAAAGACTATCGCGATCACGCTTTTTGCGGAAATCCTGTTGAAGGCATTTTCCGACCCCTGATGCGCGGGCGCGAGCGGCGCGCTAGAATTCATCGATTCACAGGGGGAAAAAATGCAGATTCAACCGTTGTACGCCGCGCCGCAGCATGGGCCGCAGGTGGCGGAGTGGTTATGGCAGGCTTTTGCCGGCGATGCCTTACCGCAGGCGTTTTTTAGCAGTATTGTTGAACATAGCCAAACGCCGGGGGCGCTGCCGCTGACCTTTATCGCCACCGATGGCGAGGCGCTGCTGGGTACCGTGGGGCTGTGGCGTTGCGATTTGATAAGCCGTCAGGATCTGTTTCCATGGATGGCGGCGCTCTTTGTCGCCGAAACGGCGCGCGGGCAGGGGCTGGCCGGGAAGCTGCAGCGGCACGTCATCGACTATGCCCGCCAGTGCGGTTATCCGCAGCTTTATCTCTATTCCGCCTGCCGCGATTTTTATGAGCGCTTTGGCTGGCGATATATCGGCGAGGGCCTGGATTACCCGGCCACCGCCGTGAGTCTGTACCGCTATGACTTGTCACTTTCCGCGGGCGTTATCACCGAGTGACGGCGCACCAGCGTCGGGCTGAAGAGGTGAGTGATTTCCGGCGCCGGACGCTGTTCTGCTAGTGCCAGGGCCAGCTCCGCCGCCTGGGTCGCCATGGTGACGATCGGATAACGTACGGTGGTCAGGCGGGGGCGCACGTAGCGCGAGATCAGCACATCATCGAAGCCAATCAGCGAAATTTCCTGCGGCACCTCGATACCGTTATCGTTGAGCACCCCCATCGCGCCGGCGGCCATTGAATCGTTGTAACAGGCGACGGCGGTAAAGTTTCTGCCGCGGCCTAATAGCTCGGTCATCGCCAGCTCGCCGCCGCTTTCGTCGGGTTCGGCGAAGGTGACCAGCCGGTCGTTGACGGCCAGGCCGCTCTCCTTCAGGGCATCGTAATAACCCTGCAGCCGGTCTTCAGCATCGGAAATCGCGTGGTTGGAGCAGATATAGCCAATGCGGCTGTGGCCCTGCTGAATCAGATGGCGCGTCGCCAGCCAGGCGCCGTAGCGGTCATCGAGCGCCACGCTGCGTTGCTCGAAACCCGGCACGATGCGGTTAATTAACACCATGCCGGGGATCTGTTTCATCAGCCCCGCCAGCTCGTCGTCGGGGATCATTTTGGCGTGCACCACCAGCGCCGCGCAGCGGTGACGGATTAGCTGTTCAATCGCCTGACGTTCTTTTTGCACGTTGTGGTAGCCGTTGCCGATAAGCAAAAAATTACCGGTGCTGTAGGCCACCTGCTCGACGGCTTTGACCATCGCGCCGAAGAAGGGATCGGAAACGTCGCCCACCACCAGGCCGATGGTTTCCGTTGACTGCTGCGCCAGCGCGCGGGCGTTGGCGTTGGGGTGGTAGTTCAGGGTTTCCATCGCCGCCGTCACCGACTGACGAGAGGCTTCACTCGCTTTTGGCGAGTTGTTGATAACGCGTGAGACGGTAGCGACGGACACTCCTGCGAGTCGGGCTACATCCTTAATTGTCGCCATACCGGACCTTTTTTAGGGTAAGCGTTTACATAATAGTTATGTTACGGGAAAGCGCAGCGGATTCAAGGCTACCGCTATTCTGGTTGATACAAATGTGACGCAGACAGAGATTAGCAGTGACAAAGTTACACAGCACAATGCGTGGGATGCAACGGTGAAAAGAGAATTCTCATCTTTGCTTACACTTTGCGATTAGCTGTTGCGAATGTTCGCTGGTTTCGTTGAGTGATGCATTGATACTCTGGCTATCCCAGAGGTATTGATAGGTGGAGTCAACGTCATGTTGACCACTTAATTACACCAACCTGCGCAGATGCGCAGGTTTTTTTTTGCCTGTTATTCATGCTGTTACAGATAGCGAGAATCGTAATACCTGGTTGCACTTAGGCTCATTCCCTTGCGTTTTCGCGCTGGCGCGATCGCGGGGGAAAACGCGACAATCAGGGTCCCAGAGGTATTGATTGGTGAGTTTCTTAAGTACGCACTTCGTACTGATTATCTTGCACCGGCCTGCGCGGATGCGCAGGTTTTTTTTATTCTGAATTTTATCCCCCACACTGCTTTTCCCCGCCTTCTCATGTAACCTGCTTGGATTACTAAATCAGCCACGCGGAGTCGTTATGCTGTTGGGATTTTTTCGATTACTGTTCAAAGGATTGTACCGGGTGCGATTGACCGGAGACACTCAGGCGCTTTATCAGGAAAAAGTATTAATAACGCCCAATCATGTCTCATTTCTCGACGGTATTTTACTGGCGCTCTTTCTGCCTGTGCGGCCGGTGTTTGCGGTCTATACGTCGATTAGCCAGCGCTGGTTTATGCGGGCGCTGACGCCGCTTATCGACTTTGTTCCGCTGGACCCCACCAAACCGATGTCAATTAAGCATCTGGTGCGCTTGATTGAGCAGGGACGCCCGGTGGTTATCTTCCCGGAAGGGCGTATTTCGGTCAGCGGTTCGCTGATGAAAATCTATGACGGCGCGGCGTTCGTGGCGGCGAAGTCGAAAGCGACCATTGTGCCGCTGCGAATTGAAGGCGCCGAACTTACGCCATTCAGCCGCCTGAAGGGGCTGGTAAAACGCCGCCTGTTCCCGCGTATTCAGCTCCATTTACTGCCGCCGACGCATCTGCCGATGCCGGAGGCGCCGCGCGCCCGCGATCGGCGAAAAATCGCCGGCGAAATGCTGCACCAGATCATGATGGAAGCGCGAATGGCGGTGCGCCCGCGTGAAACGTTATATGAGTCGCTACTGGCGGCGCAGGACCGCTTTGGCGCGCGCAAAAACTGCGTGGAAGATATTAATTTCCAGCCGGATACCTACCGTAAACTGTTGACCAAAACGCTGTTCGTCGCGCGTATTCTGGAAAAATACAGCGCGCAGGGCGAGAAAATCGGCCTGATGCTGCCTAACGCCGGTATCAGCGCGGCGGTGATCTTCGGCGCGATTGCCCGCGGGCGAATCCCGGCAATGATGAACTATACCGCCGGCGTCAAAGGACTCAGCAGCGCGATTACCGCCGCGGAAATCAAAACCATTTTTACCTCCCGTACCTTCCTCGATAAGGGCAAACTCTGGCACCTGCCTGAGCAGTTGACTCAGGTGCGCTGGGTGTTTCTGGAAGATCTGAAAGGCGATGTCACTACTGCCGACAAGCTGTGGATATTTGGCCATCTGCTGGCGCCGCGTCTGGCGCAGGTCAAGCAGCAGCCGGAAGATGCGGCGATGATCCTCTTTACCTCCGGCTCGGAGGGGAATCCAAAAGGGGTGGTGCATAGCCATAAAAGCCTGCTGGCTAACGTCGAACAGATTAAAACCATCGCCGATTTTACCGCCAACGACCGCTTTATGTCGGCGCTGCCGCTTTTCCACTCCTTCGGCCTGACGGTCGGCCTGCTGACGCCGCTATTCACCGGCGCGGAAGTATTCCTCTATCCAAGCCCGCTGCACTATCGGGTGGTGCCGGAGCTGGTTTACGATCGTAACTGTACCGTTTTGTTCGGCACCTCAACCTTCCTCGCCAACTATGCCCGCTTTGCCAACCCGTATGATTTTTATCGCCTGCGCTATGTGGTGGCAGGGGCGGAAAAACTGCAGGACAGCACCAAGCAGCTGTGGCAGGACAAATTTGGTCTGCGCATCCTTGAAGGCTACGGCGTGACCGAATGCGCGCCGGTGGTCTCCATCAACGTCCCGATGGCGGCGAAAGTCGGCACCGTCGGGCGCATTCTTCCGGGGATGGATGCCCGATTGCTGGCGATGCCGGGCATCGAACAGGGAGGCCGACTGCAGTTAAAAGGGCCTAACATCATGAAAGGCTATCTGCGGGTAGAAAACCCCGGCGTGCTGGAAGCGCCGACGGCGGAAAACCAGTACGGTGAAGTGGAGAGCGGCTGGTACGACACCGGCGATATCGTCGTCTTTGACGAGCAGGGCTACGTTCGTATTCAGGGCCGCGCCAAGCGCTTCGCCAAAATCGCCGGCGAGATGGTCTCGCTGGAGATGGTCGAGCAGGTCGCTTTGGCGGTCTCGCCAGACAAAATGCACGCCACGGCCATTAAGCAGGACGCCAGCAAAGGCGAGGCGCTGGTGCTGTTTACCACCGATAATGAACTCAATCGTGAAAAGCTGTTGCGCTACGCACGTGAACATGGCGTACCGGAACTGGCGGTGCCGCGCGATATTCGTTGGCTGAAACAGCTGCCGGTACTGGGCAGCGGCAAGCCGGACTTTGTCACCCTGAAAGGCATGGTAGAAGAGGCGGAGCATTCAAATGAGTGAGTCAGTGCACACTAACGCTTCACTGTACTCGAAAGGGATGATGGCGGTGATCTGCGCCCAGTTCCTGTCGGCCTTCGGCGATAATGCGCTGCTGTTCGCCACCCTGGCGCTGATGAAACAGCTCTACTATCCGGAGTGGAGCCAGCCGGTGTTGCAGATGTTGTTTGTGGGCGCTTACATTCTCTTTGCGCCGTTTGTCGGTCAGTTTGCCGATAGCTTCGCCAAAGGCCGGGTGATGATGGTCGCTAACGGCCTGAAGCTGCTCGGCGCCGGGTGTATTTGCTTTGGCGTCAATCCGTTTATCGGTTATACGCTGGTGGGTGTTGGCGCGGCGGCCTATTCGCCGGCGAAATACGGTATTCTGGGCGAACTGACCACCGGCGATAAGTTAGTGAAGGCTAACGGACTGATGGAGTCGTCGACCATCGCGGCGATCCTGCTAGGGTCGATGGCGGGCGGCATTCTTGCGGACTGGCACGTGCTGGCGGCGCTTATCGTTTGTGCGCTGGTTTATGGCGGCGCGGTGGTCGCTAACCTGTGGATCCCGAAACTACCGGCGGCTCGTCCTGGGCAGTCGTGGCGTTTCAGGCCGATGACCCATAGCTTCTTCAGCGCCTGTAAAACGCTGTGGCGTAATAGCGAAACGCGTTTCTCGTTGATGGGCACCAGCTTGTTTTGGGGCGCGGGGGTGACGCTGCGCTTCCTGCTGGTGATTTGGGTGCCCGTAGCGCTTGGGATCACCAGCAACGCGATGCCGACCTACCTCAATGCGATGGTCGCCGTCGGGATTGTGGTTGGTGCTGGCGCGGCGGCGAAGCTGGTAACGCTGGAAACCGTCTCGCGCTGTATGCCCGCCGGGATATTGATTGGCGTCGCGGTGATTGCCTTCGCGGTGCAGCAGTCGCTATTGCCAGCATTTGGCCTGCTGCTACTGCTCGGTGTGTGCGGCGGCTTCTTTATTGTGCCGCTGAACGCGCTGCTGCAGGAGCGCGGGAAACATACCGTTGGCGCAGGTAACGCCATTGCGGTACAGAACCTCGGCGAAAACGTGGCGATGCTGCTTATGCTGGGGCTGTACTCGCTGGCGGTCAGCGTTGGGATCCCGCCGGTTGGCGTGGGGATAGGGTTTGGCGCGGTCTTTGCGCTAGCCATCGCCGCATTGTGGTGGTGGGGACGGCGTAAATAACGCCCCGGAGGGGGACGGACTCACAAATGTCTGCTCTCCAGTAGCCCGGGTAAGGCGTTTACGCCGCTACCCGGGTTTTATCCTCTTAAGGCGCTGGGTAGGTATATACCTTATGCACCGCTTCAATCTCCGCTAACACCTCTTCGCTCAGCTCAAGATGCAAACTTTCGACGTTGGTCTTGAGCTGCTCCATGGTCGTGGCCCCGAGCAGGGTACTGGCGACAAATGGCTGGCGACGCACAAAGGCCAACGCCATTTGCGCCGGATCGAGATTGTGGCGTTTGGCAATGTCCACATAAGCGGCCACCGCTTTCTGCGCCTGCTCGCCGCTGTAGCGGGTAAAGCGGCTGAATAGCGTATTGCGTGCGCCAGCCGGCTGCGCGCCGTTGAGGTACTTACCGGTCAGCGTACCGAACGCCAGGCATGAATACGCCAGCAGCTCAACGCCCTCATATTGGCTCACTTCCGCCAGCCCCACTTCGTAGCTGCGGTTAAGCAGGCTGTACGGGTTTTGAATCGTGACGATGCGTGGTAGGTCGTGCTTATCGGCCAGATGCAGATAGCGCATGACGCCAAAAGCGGTTTCGTTAGAGACGCCGATATAGCGAATTTTCCCGGCGCGCTGGAATTCGGTGAGGGCTTCCAGCGTATCGAGCAGGGTGACCACCGGCGCGGAGTCGCTCCAGGTATAGCCCAGCTTGCCGAAACAGTTGGTCTGGCGCTGTGGCCAGTGGACCTGATAGAGGTCGAGATAATCGGTTTGCAGACGCTTCAGGCTGTCGTGCAGCGCGTCGCGAATGTTTTTGCGATCCAGCGCGTGGTTCGGGCGAATGCTGCTGTCGTTATTGCGCGCCGGGCCGCTGACTTTAGAGGCGATAACCAGCTTTTCGCGGTTGCCGCGTTTCGCCAGCCAGTTGCCGACGTAGGTTTCGGTCAGACCCTGGGTTTCCGGGCGCGGCGGGACAGGATACATTTCGGCGACATCAATCAGGTTAATTCCCTGACTTACGGCGTAGTCGAGCTGTTCATGAGCGTCGGCCTCGCTATTTTGTTCACCAAACGTCATTGTGCCCAGCCCTAGCGTGCTGATTTCAAGAGAACTGTGTGGGATACGGTGATACTGCATAGCCGGCTTCCTTATTTTTATCAACAAGGTCAGGAGTTTCCCGACAAAACTATCTCCCCACAAACTTCAAAGCGCTTGCAGGCTGATGGGAATAACAACATGGCAGAGGGAGAGAAAAAGAGAAAGGGAAAATATCAAAAAAGCCGGGTCTGGAGATCCTGAAGGGGGTTGCCCTGGGATATAGCAGGGGGATCCCGACTCTTTTCTGTTGCTGTGGTTGTCGGAAATTATGCTTTTAACCGACGAAAAAGCTTAACGCTTAATAATTTGTGACACGTCGTCGCGGTTGATCTGCATTTTATTGCCTTGCTGATCTTCGTAGCTTATCAAACCGGTGTCATCGTCAACCGCCGGTTTACCGTCGGTAAGAATCATACGTCCGTCTTTTGTCGCCATGACATAATCGCTGCTGCAACCGGAAACCGAGAACGCCAGTCCTACGGCGGAAATCAATACTGCCCATTTTTTCATCGTCATTACCTCACTTATGGCCGCACCTCGTACCAGTATATTAATAGCCTGATTTGTGAGACATAAAAAGCAGTAAAGTCTTAAAAAGAATTGCAGCCCGCTTCCGGACTGCAATTTTGTGGCTTACAGCGGGTTTTTCTTATTGCGCATCAGGTTGAGAGTTTCGACCGCAATGGAGAAGAACATCGCGAAGTAGATGTAACCTTTCGGCACATGCACATCGAAGCTCTCCAGCATCAGGGTGAAACCGACCAGGATCAGAAACGACAACGCCAACATTTTGACCGACGGGTGACGGTCAACGAAGTCGCCGATCGGACGTGCGGCAAACATCATCACCCCAACCGCAATCACCACCGCGGCCATCATAATGAACAGATGATCGGAGAGGCCGACGGCGGTGATGACTGAATCAAGACTGAAGATGATATCCAGCAGCATGATCTGCACGATGGCGCCAAAGAAGGAGTGGACGTTGCTTTTAAGACCTTCTTCCTCGCCTTCAATCGATTCGTGGATCTCTTTACTCGCTTTCCAGATCAGGAACAGGCCACCGAGCAGCAGGATCAGATCGCGAAACGAGATCTCCTGACCGAATACGGTGAAGAGTGGATTGGTGAGCTTAACGACCCAGGCGATAGACGCCAGCAGGCCGAGACGCATCAGCATGGCTCCCATTAACCCGATACGCCGCGCATGGGCGCGTTGGGCGGTGGGCAACTTAGCGACAACCAGAGAGAGAAAAATAATATTATCGATCCCGAGAACGATCTCCAGCAGCGTCAGCGTGCCGAGCGCCAGCCAGGCGTTAGGATCGGTTATCCATGCAAATAACATTGTTCAAAGTCCTGCAAAAAATAAAGTCGTAATTATATGCAGGCGTTGCGGCAGAACAAAAAATTATTCATGCCCTAATAGAAAATGACGCGCCAGCAGTGCGGCGGTAAAGTTCTTTTTCAGATAAAAGCCGCGCGGCAAAGTGAGGATTGGCTCGCCGTGGGCGCCGATCGCTTCCGTTAGCGCCTTGCTGTTGGCCGCTTTAGGGCGCAGTTGCAATACCTCGCCGTGGCGGGCGGTGATGCGTTCAACCTGGCCGAGTACGATCAAATCCATCAACTCTTCCCAGTCCATGCGCAGCTGGCGATCTTCTTCCTCGTCTGGCGTCCATAATAGCGGCGCGCCGACGCGGCGTTGCGCGAGCGGGATCTCGCGTTCGCCTTCTACCGGGATCCACAATACGCGCTGTAGCTTATGCCGCACGTGGCTGCTTTCCCAGGTCACGCCGCTATTGCCGGTTAGCGGCGCCACGCAAACAAATGTGGTCTCCAGAGGACGGCCCTGACGGTCAATGGGGATGGTTTTCAGCTCCACGCCTAAGGCGGCGAAATCCTGCTCCGGTTTGCTCCCGGCGCTGGCGCCCAGCCAAATTTCCAGCAGAATGCCAATCCAGCCTTTATCGCGTTTCAAATCGCGGGGAATGGGGACCCCCGCCAGCGCCGCCAGTTCACCCAGCGAATAACCCGCCAGCCGCTGGGCCTGAGCAAGAAGTTGCTCCTGACTTTGCGGCGGAGCGGTAAGTGGAGCAATGGCTGGCATGATGGAAAACCTCTGGTTAAAAAGTGAGCGCTATTTTTATGCGTTGTGGATAGAGTTTACCTTTTTATGGGTAACTATACCAATGTGATGATTTATATATCTTTTTTGTCCCGTTTCTTCGCTTGTGAAAACAGTGAAAACGGGTTTTCCAGAACTGGTCACTGACAATGAACAGGATCTTACACCATGTTATCCACAGAAAAATGGGATAACTGGGGAAAAGCCCCACTACTGGTTCGATTTACAGCCTTGACGTGCGACGAAAATCGAATTTTTAGACAAAATGTGCCCGACGAGTGTGCTTTATCTGTGGATAAAAGCGGCATTGTTCGATCTTTCATCAGTTGCCGGATCGCATATGTGATGATCATCACGTTATGCTGTAATTTGTCGGTGTGAACTATGATAACTTAATGAATAGTATGTCATTATTAAGAAGCCCTATCTCTACGTCGTTCGGACTACTCTGGGTTTTCCCTGGTTAATTCCGTACTTCTTCACAACTCTATCCACAGAAAAAGTGAATAAAATGGCCCGGGGATGGCGTTCACTGTTTATAACTCGGGTGATTACTGTGAGTTATTCAAATGTTATTCGTTATCACGCCACACAGAGAGTGGTTTACCGTTTCCAATGAGTGTGAAACAATCATTCACATTGAAGCTTATTTTGAGGTAGTCCGGTGATTGATGACGATGGCTACCGCCCAAATGTCGGCATTGTAATCTGTAACCGCCAGGGCCAGGTGATGTGGGCCCGGCGCTATGGTCAGCACTCGTGGCAGTTCCCGCAAGGGGGCATTAATCCAGGCGAGTCCGCCGAGCAGGCAATGTATCGGGAATTGTTCGAAGAGGTTGGGTTAAGCCGCAAAGATGTGCGGATCCTGGCCTCAACCCGTAACTGGCTGCGTTACAAGCTGCCTAAACGTTTGGTGCGTTGGGACACAAAGCCGGTTTGTATCGGTCAGAAGCAGAAGTGGTTTCTTCTACAACTGGTCGGCAGCGATACGGCTATTAATATGCAAACCAGCAGTACACCTGAGTTTGATGGCTGGCGATGGGTAAGTTACTGGTACCCGGTTCGTCAGGTGGTGTCGTTTAAGCGCGACGTTTACCGCCGGGTGATGAAAGAGTTCGCGGGTGTGACAATGTCGCTCGCTGAAACCACACCGAAGCCACAAAGCGCGCCTGCTTATCGACGTAAAAGAGGTTAAGCCACGCACATTATGCTCACTCGGTTGCGAGAAATAGTCGAGAAGGTCGCCAGCGCGCCGCGTTTAAACGAGGCGCTGGATATCCTGGTGACGGATGTCTGTAAAGCGATGGAAACGGAAGTTTGTTCGGTTTATCTGGCTGACAACGATCGACGCTGCTATTACCTGATGGCCACGCGCGGGCTGAAAAAACCCCGTGGGCGCACAGTCGCACTCGCATTTGATGAAGGTCTTGTCGGCCTGGTGGGGCGGCTGGCCGAACCTATCAACCTCGCCGATGCGCAGAAGCATCCCAGCTTTAAATATATACCGGCTGTTAAGGAGGAGCGTTTTCGCGCCTTCCTTGGCGTGCCGATCATCCAGCGGCGTCAGCTGCTGGGTGTGCTGGTAGTCCAGCAGCGTGAGCTGCGCCAGTTCGATGAAAGCGAAGAGTCCTTCCTTGTCACCCTCGCCACCCAGATGGCGGCGATTCTCTCCCAATCACAGTTAAATGCGCTGTTTGGGCAGTATCGTCAGACCCGCATCCGCGCGCTGCCGGCATCATCCGGGGTGGCGATTGCCGAAGGCTGGATGGATGCCAGCCTGCCGTTGATGGAGCAGGTCTACGAGGCCTCGACGCTGGACACCGCTTCCGAGCGCGAACGTCTCACCGGCGCGCTGGAAGAGGCGGCGAATGAGTTTCGTCGCTACAGCAAGCGCTACGCCGCCGGGGCGCAAAAAGAGACGGCGGCTATTTTTGACCTCTATTCGCACCTGCTATCCGATGCGCGCCTGCGCCGTGAGCTATTCGACGAAGTCGACAAAGGCTCCGTCGCCGAATGGGCGGTGAAAAAGGTCATTGAAAAATTTGCCGAGCAGTTTGCCGCCCTCAGCGATGGCTATCTGAAAGAGCGGGCGGGGGATTTACGTACTCTCGGACAGCGGCTGTTGTTCCATCTCGACGACACCACCCAGGGGCCTAACACCTGGCCTGAGCGCATTATTCTGGTGGCCGACGAACTGTCGGCTACCACGCTTGCGGAAGTGCCGCAGGACCGTTTAGTCGGGGTGGTGGTGCGCGACGGCGCGGCCAACTCCCACGCGGCGATCATGGTGCGCGCGCTGGGCATCCCGACGGTAATGGGCGCCGATATTCAGCCGTCGCTGCTGCATGGCCATATGCTGATCGTTGATGGTTATCGCGGCGATCTATTGGTCGATCCCGAACCGGTGCTGCTGCAGGAATATCAGCGGTTAATCAGCGAAGAGAACGAACTGAGCCGGCTGGCGGAAGACGATCTCGAACGCGCTTCCGAACTGAAAAGCGGCGAACGGGTAAAAGTGATGCTCAACGCCGGCCTGAGCCCGGAGCATGAAGAGAAGCTCGGCAGCTTTATCGATGGTATCGGGCTTTACCGCACCGAAATTCCGTTTATGTTACAGAGCGGCTTCCCCTCCGAAGAGGAGCAGGTCGCTCAGTATCAGGGCATGCTGCAGATGTTTAACAGCAAACCCGTGACCCTGCGTACGCTGGATATTGGCGCCGATAAGCAACTGCCGTATATGCCGATTAGCGAAGAGAATCCGTGCCTTGGCTGGCGCGGGATCCGTATTACGCTCGATCAGCCGGAGATCTTCTTGATCCAGGTGCGCGCCATGCTACGGGCCAATGCCGCCACCGGCAATCTCAGCATTCTGCTGCCGATGGTCACCAGCCTCGAAGAGGTTGACGAAGCCCGCCGCCTGATTGAGCGCGCCAGCCGTGAAGTCGAAGAGATGATTGGTTACGCTATTCCGCGCCCGCGCCTTGGGGTGATGCTGGAAGTGCCGTCTATGGTCTTTATGCTGCCGCAGTTGGCGAACCGCATCGACTTTATCTCGGTCGGCACCAATGACCTGACGCAATACATCCTCGCGGTCGACCGCAATAATACCCGCGTCGCCAATATGTACGACTGCCTGCATCCTGCGGTATTGCGGGCGCTGGCAATGATCGCTCATGACGCCGAGCGTTTTGGTATTGATCTGCGCCTGTGCGGCGAAATGGCGGGCGACCCGATGTGCGTCACTATCCTGGTAGGACTCGGCTATCGCCATTTGTCGATGAACGGCCGTTCGGTCGCGCGCGTGAAATATCTGCTGCGCCGTATTGATATCGAAGAAGCGCAGGAGCTGTCACGGCGCAGTCTGGAAGCGCAGATGACCACCGAAGTGCGCCACCAGGTGGCGGCGTTTATGGAGCGCCGCGGTCTCGGCGGCCTGATCCGCGGCGGACGGTAACGTAGTTAACGTAGGTCGGGTAAGGCGTTAGCCGCCACCCGACAAAAAACGGCACCGCGAGTAGTGCTGTAGCCCCGGTAAGCGGCAGCGCCACCGGGGGATTTTGAGATCGCCATCACCAGTAGTGTCAGCCATCATGGTGAATAAATTAAAGGCAGGTCGCACGGACCGTAGGTCGGGTAAGGCGTTAGCCGCCACCCGACAAAAAAACGGCACCGCGAGTAGCGAGCCCGGGTAAGGCGTAAGCCGCAGCCCGGGGAAAAAACCGCACGCTGTTAGCATCCGTATACATATCTTTTACACGTTCGGCGCGGATCGCACTACATGCTTATGCTATCATTCGCCTCCTTCGGAGTGCCCGTTTTAAGCGGGCACGGATCATCACCGCTGTCCACTTTCGGCGGAATAACAAGTCTTTATGGTGACAGATGAATAGTGGCTACCTGCATTTTCCGGAGTTCGATCCGGTAATATTTTCCATTGGACCGGTCTCTCTCCACTGGTACGGCTTAATGTACCTGGTTGGTTTCGTCTTTGCGATGTGGCTGGCCACCCGTCGGGCCAATCGTCCGGGCAGCGGCTGGACGAAAAATGAAGTGGAAAACCTGCTCTACGCGGGCTTCCTCGGCGTATTCCTCGGCGGCCGTATCGGCTATGTGATGTTCTACAACCTGCCGGTCTTCCTTAGCGACCCGCTATATCTGTTCCGCGTCTGGGATGGCGGCATGTCGTTCCACGGCGGCCTGATCGGCGTGATTCTGGTGATGATTATCTTCGCCAAACGCACCAAACGCACCTTCTTCCAGGTCTCCGATTTCATCGCGCCGCTGATCCCGTTTGGCCTCGGCGCCGGGCGTCTGGGCAACTTTATCAACGGTGAACTGTGGGGCCGCGTTGACCCGAACTTCCATTACGCGATGATTTTCCCGGGCTCGCGCGCTGAGGATCTGGCGCTGCTGCCGTCGCACCCGGAGTGGCAATCATTATTCGATACCTACGGCGCGCTGCCGCGTCACGCCTCGCAGCTTTATGAGCTGGCGCTGGAAGGCGTGGTGCTGTTCCTGATCCTGAACCTGTTTATCCGTAAACCGCGCCCGACCGGTTCGGTTTCCGGCCTGTTCCTGATTGGCTACGGCCTGTTCCGCATTATCGTGGAATTCTTCCGTCAGCCGGACGCGCAGTTTACCGGCGGCTGGGTACAGTACATCAGTATGGGGCAGATTCTTTCGATCCCGATGGTGCTTGCGGGTATCATTATGATGGTTTGGGCTTATCGTCATCGTCCGCAGCAACAAAACTCTTGAGGAACCATGAAACAGTATCTTGATTTGATGAAGAAAGTGCTCGCCGAGGGCACGCCAAAAAATGACCGCACCGGCACTGGCACCATCTCTATCTTCGGCCACCAGATGCGTTTTAACTTGCAGGAAGGCTTCCCGCTAGTGACCACCAAGCGCTGTCATTTACGCTCCATCATCCATGAACTGCTGTGGTTCCTGCAGGGCGACACCAACATTGCCTATCTGCACGAAAATAACGTCACAATCTGGGATGAGTGGGCGGATGAGAATGGCGATCTCGGGCCGGTCTACGGCAAACAGTGGCGCTCCTGGCCTGCGCCGGACGGCCGCCATATCGACCAGATCAGCACGGTCATGGAACAGCTGAAAAATGACCCCGACTCTCGCCGTATCATCGTGTCGGCATGGAACGTCGGCGAGCTGGATAAAATGGCGCTGGCGCCGTGCCACGCGTTCTTCCAGTTCTACGTCGCGGACGGCAAGCTCTCCTGCCAGCTGTATCAGCGCTCCTGCGACGTGTTCCTCGGCCTGCCGTTCAACATCGCCAGCTATGCGCTGCTGGTGCATATGGTGGCGCAGCAGTGCGATCTGCAAGTGGGCGATTTTGTCTGGACCGGCGGCGACACTCACCTGTACAGCAATCACCTGGAGCAGACCAACCTGCAGCTGAGCCGCGAACCGCGTCCGCTGCCGAAGCTGGTCATTAAGCGCAAACCGGCGTCGATTTTCGACTACCGTTTTGAAGACTTCGAAATTGAAGGTTATGACCCGCATCCGGGTATTAAAGCGCCTGTGGCGATTTAACCTCTATGTAGTGATGACAAACCGGCGCCAGCAGCGCCGGTTTTTTTATGCCCTTTGCAGAATTTTGCGAGCCTGATTCCTGACGCCGCTCAACATCCTGCAACTGGCGAATTTTTTCCCGAGCCGCGACGCGAACCGTAGATTTACCATTCGAATGGATGGTCAGAGCAACGCATACTCGGCGCCATGAACAGACAGCATGGCTACACCCTAATTGAAATGCTGATCACCATGATGCTGGTGGTCATCCTCAGCGCCAGCGGTATGTACGGCTGGCAGCGCTGGCAACAGCAACAGCGCCTGTGGCAGGTCGCCTGCCAGGTGCGCGATTATCTCGTGCTGCTGCGCGATGACGCTAACTGGCACAACCGCGAGCGCGTCATTCGCGTCGGACAATCGCCCACCGGCTGGTGTCTGAGCGCAAGCGGCGTGGAGGCTGATTGTCACGCGAAAACACCTTTCACCCTGCAGCCGCTATGGCCGGGGATTACGCTGCAACATTTGACGGCGGGCATTGGTTTTTACGGCCTGCGCAACAGCGCCTGGGCCGGCCATATCCTGCTGCAAAGCGATGGCGGAGCGTGGCGGATTGTTGTCTCTAACTGGGGGCGCATACGCCTGTGTCGGGAAGAGGAGGAATTATGCCAGTAGCGGCGCGTGGTTTTTCGCTCATTGAAACGCTGATTGCCATGGCGATTGGCGCGGTATTACTGCTCGGAGCCGCTCGTTTCCTTCCGGCGCTACAGCGCCAGGTTCTTCGCCAAACGCAGCAACAGGCGCTGGAAAATGAGCTATGGCAGCGGGTCTATGCGTTAGCCAAACATTTGCAGCGCGCCGGATATTGCGCAGGTCAATGTCATGGTCAGGCGCTGGTGATTGCCAGCGGCGGGCAGTGCGTAATCGTTCGCTGGGATGGCAACAGCAACGGCATTTGGGATCTGGCGCCGGAGGCCGATGCCGATTCTACCGGTTTTCGCCTGCGCGACGGAGCGCTGGAAACGCGGCGCGGCGTTACTGACTGCGGCGGAAAAAATTGGGAGAAAATGACTAATCCCGCCGCTATCACGGTCACGCGCTTTCACGTTGAGCGGCAGGCGGTAAGCGGGTTCTCTCCTGAACTTATCGTTACCCTGGCGGCGCAGGCGCAATCGGACTCGCGTATTTCCGCCGAGGCGCAATATCAGGTAACGGGGTTCAACCTGTGAAACGCCAGCGCGGAGTTTCATCACTGCTGATGGTGCTGCTGCTACTGGCGCTGGGCAGCTTGCTATTGCAGGGGCTGAATCAGCAGCAGCGATCGCTGCTGGCGCAGGTGAGCGCCGAAACCCAGGCGATTCGCGATACGGCCGCCGCGCAGTCGGCGCTGCAATGGGGCAAAGGGGTGAACTGGCCGCTGCAGAGCGCAGTTGCGTGTCAACAGGAAAACAGCCAACGCTGGCGCGCGTGTCTGCGGCTTTTTAATGATGACCGCGCGCTGCTTATCGCCGGCAGCGGCACGATACAGCTGTGGCAGTCAGCGTCGATTGAACAGGGCAAGCTGCGGTATTTAGCGCATGGATGGAGCGATTTTTGCCCGTTAAAGGAGAGTGCGTTATGCCTGATGCCGTAGCGCGCCAGCGCGGTTTTAGCCTGGCGGAGACATTATTAGCGATGGCGCTGTTAATCATGACCATCGCGGCGCTTGGCGGTTATCACCGCGGGCTGGCCAGCGGCGCCGCTCAATTGAACGCCTACCGCCAGCAGTGGCGGGAGGCGTGGCGCTTTAGCCAGCTCATTCCCCCGGCACAGCCCTCGCAAGGGCAAATAAGCCGCTTGCAGACATCCAGGCAAAGTTGTGTCAGCATCACGGTAACGATCACCATGCCCGCCGCTAAGCGGGTGCAGATGAACCGGCTACATTGTCCGGTAAATCAGTAGTCAGGAGCGAATATGTTAAGGGTGTACCACTCAAACCGTCTGGATGTGCTTGAAGCGTTGATGGAGTTTATCGTCGAGCGCCAGCGGCTGGATGACCCTTTCATGCCGGAAATGGTGCTGGTGCAAAGTACCGGTATGGCGCAATGGCTACAAATGACGCTGGCAAAGCGCTTCGGCATTGCGGCGAATATCGAGTTTCCGCTGCCGGCCAGCTTTATCTGGGATATGTTCGTTCGCGTGCTAGACGATATTCCCGGCGAGAGCGCCTTCAGTAAACAGAGCATGAGCTGGAAGCTGATGACCCTGCTGCCGCAGTATCTCGACGATGACGCCTTCACATTGCTGCGCCACTATCTGAGCGATGACAGCGACAAGCGTAAGCTATTCCAGCTAGCCGCGCGGGTAGCCGATCTGTATGACCAATATCTGGTCTATCGCCCGGAGTGGCTGATGCGCTGGGAGGCCGATGAACGGGTTGACGGGCTGGGCGACGCTCAGCAGTGGCAGGCTCCGCTGTGGAAAGCGTTAGTCGAATACACCGCGGAGCTTGGGCAACCGCTGTGGCACCGCGCTAATCTGTACCAGCGCTTTATCAGCGCGCTGGAAAATGCTGACCAGCCGCCAGCCGGGCTGCCGTCGCGGGTCTTTATCTGTGGCATCTCCGCGCTGCCGCCGGTGTATTTGCAGGCCCTGCAGGCGCTGGGCAAGCACGTCGATGTCTATGTACTCTTCACTAACCCCTGTCGCTACTACTGGGGCGATATTAAAGATCCGGCGTTTCTTGCCAAACTGATGTCGCGCCAGCGCCGCCACCACCGCGAGGCGCGCGAGCTGCCGCTGTTCCGCGACACCGAACAGGCGCCGGGGTTGTTTAATGATGATGGCGAGCAGGATGTTGGCAACCCGCTGCTGGCCTCGTGGGGCAAGCTCGGGCGCGATTATATCTATCTGCTGGCCGGGCTGGAGCGCTATGAAGAGCTGGACGCCTTTGTCGATATCGCCCCCGATAACCTGCTGCATAACCTTCAGGCCGATATTCTGGATCTGCGCAACGCCGCGGTGGCAGGGCGCACCGCGCAAGAGTTCGCCAGCAGTAAGAGCAAGCGTCCGCTGGCGACTGACGACCGCAGCCTGGCTATCCACGTCTGCCATAGCCCGCAACGCGAAGTGGAAGTGCTGCATGACCGGCTGCTGGCGATGCTGGAAGAAGACCCGGAGCTGACGCCGCGCGATATTATCGTGATGGTCGCCGATATCGACAGCTACAGTCCCTATATTCAGGCGGTATTCGGCGCAGCGCGCGGCGAACGCTGGCTGCCGTGGGCGATTTCCGACCGTCGGGCGCGGGAATCGCACCCGGCGCTACAGGCGTTTATCACGTTGCTTTCTCTGCCGGATAGCCGTTTCGCCAGTGAAGATGTGCTGGCGCTGCTGGATGTGCCAGTGCTGGCGGCGCGCTTCAATATCAATGAAGAGGGGCTACGCTATCTGCGCCAGTGGGTCAATGAATCCGGCGTACGATGGGGTATGGATGACGACAACGTGCGCGAAATGGATCTCCCGGCGACCGGTCAGCACACCTGGCGTTTCGGTTTAACACGTATGCTGCTGGGATATGCGATGGACAGCAGCCAGGGCGAGTGGCAGTCGGTGCTGCCCTATGATGAATCCAGCGGGCTGATTGCCGAACTGGTGGGGAATCTCGCTTCGCTGCTGATGCAGCTCAATCTGTGGCGCCGCGGTCTGGCACAGGATCGCCCGCTGACAGAGTGGCTGCCGGTGTGCCGCGATCTGCTCACGGATTTCTTCCTGCCAGACAGTGAAACCGAAGCGGCGCTGGCGCTGATTGAACAGCAATGGCAAGCCATCATCGATGGCGGGTTGGATGCGCAGTACGGGGCTGCCGTGCCGCTATCGCTGCTGCGCGATGAGCTGGCGCAGCGCCTCGATCAGCAGCGCATCAGCCAGCGTTTCCTGGCCGGGCCGGTGAATATCTGCACCCTGATGCCGATGCGTTCTATTCCCTTCAAAGTTGTCTGCCTGCTGGGGATGAACGACGGCGTCTACCCACGCACCCTCGCGCCGCTGGGTTTTGATTTAATGAGCCAAAAACCGCAGCGCGGCGACCGTAGCCGTCGCGACGACGACCGCTATCTGTTCCTGGAAGCGCTGATGTCGGCCGAACAGAAGCTATACATCAGCTATATCGGCCGCTCTATTCAGGATAATAGCGAGCGCTATCCTTCGGTGCTGGTACAGGAACTGGCGGACTATATCGGTCAGAGCCACTGCCTTGAAGGCGATGAAGCGCTGGACTGCGATGCCAGCGAACGCCGCGTTAAAGAGCACATTACCCATCTGCATACGCGCATGCCTTTTGATGCCGCCAATTACCTGCCGGATGAAGATCAGAGCTATGCAAGAGAGTGGCTGGCCGCCGCCAGCCAGCAGGGAGAGGCGCATAGTGAATTTATCCAGCCGCTTGCGCCGCTCGATATCGACACGCTGCCGTTCGAACAGCTGTTACGCTTTTGGCAGCATCCAGTGCGCGCTTTCTTCCAGCAGCGTCTGCGGGTGAATTTTCGCTCTGAAGAGAGCGAGATCCCCGAAGATGAGCCTTTCGTGCTTGAAGGGCTAAGCCGTTACCAGTTGAACCAACAGTTGCTGAATACGCTGATTGAACAACAGGATGCGTCAGCGATGTATCGTCGTTTTCGTGCGGCGGGTGAGCTACCTTATGGCGCGTTTGGCGAACTGGCGTGGGAGGCGCAGCGTCAGGAAATGCAGAACCTGGCTGAGCGGGTTATCGCCAGTCGTCAACCCGCGCAAAGTATGGAGATTGACCTACAGTGCAACGGTATCAATCTCACCGGCTGGCTACAGCAGGTACAGCCGGATGGGCTATTGCGCTGGCGTCCGTCGCTGCTGAGCGTCTCTCAGGGCGTGCAACTTTGGCTGGAACATCTTGTCTATTGTGCTAGCGGCGGTCTCGGCGAAAGTCGCTTGTTCGTGCGCAAGGAAGGCGAATGGCGTTTCCCGCCGCTGGCGGCTGAGCAGGCGCAGGCGTATCTAAATGAGCTGGTAGAAGGCTACCTGCAGGGGATGTCAAAACCGCTACTGCTGTTGCCGGAAAGCGGCGGCGCGTGGCTAAAAGCCTGTTACGACGCGGAAAAGGATGTCATGTTAATGGATGACGAAACGCAACAAAAAGCGCGTAGCAAGTTCCTTCAGGCCTACGAAGGTAATATGGTGGTGAGCGGCGAAGGTGCCGATATCTGGTACCAGCGCCTGTGGCGCACCCTTGAGCCTGCGTACTATGAAGAGATTATCGCGCAGGCGCAGCGTTATCTGTTGCCGATATTTCGTTTCCATCAGTCCGAATAAAATTGTAATAGTATAAAAATTGCGCAAAAGAAGGTTGTTCATTTATTATGCGCAGCGAATCACGGACTGATGTTTTAAATACCCGGAAGATGGCCCGAGCCTGATGATGGGTATCCACGCTGACGCTATGCAGCGCGAAGTTTGTTAATGATGAGGTCCGTGAATGCCCCGCAGTTTATGGTTCAAAGTTCTTGTTGTAGTGGTCGCCCTTTGGGCGCCGTTAAGTCAGGCAGACACCGGATGGCAACCGATTCAGGAAACCATCCGTAAAAGCGAAAAAGATCCCCGTCACTATCAGGCTATTCGCCTGCAAAACGGCATGGTCGTGCTGCTGGTATCCGATCCGCAGGCGGTAAAATCGTTGTCGGCGCTGGTGGTGCCGGTGGGTTCATTACAGGATCCGGCCGACCATCAAGGGCTGGCGCACTATCTCGAGCATATGACCTTAATGGGCTCGCAGAAGTACCCGCAGCCTGACAGCCTTGCTGAATTCCTCAAAATGCACGGCGGCAGTCATAATGCCAGCACGGCGCCGTATCGCACCGCGTTCTACCTTGAAGTGGAAAACGATGCTCTCAACGGCGCCGTCGATCGGCTGGCCGATGCCATTGCCGCGCCGCTGCTGGATAAAAAATATGCCGAACGCGAACGTAACGCGGTCAACGCCGAATTGACTATGGCGCGTACCCGGGACGGGATGCGCATGGCGCAGGTGAGCGCCGAAACCATCAACCCTGCGCATCCGGCTTCACAATTCTCCGGCGGTAACCTCGATACACTGAGCGATAAGCCTGGCAGCCCGGTGCTTGATGCGCTACACGCTTTCCGCGACCGCTGGTACTCGGCAAACCTGATGAAGGCAGTTATCTACAGCAATAAGCCGCTGCCTGAGTTGGCAAGCATTGCCGCCGCGACCTACGGGCGGGTGCCTAATCATGACATCAGCAAGCCGGAGATTACCGTACCGGTCGTGACCGATGCGCAGAAGGGCATTGTGATTCACTACGTGCCGGCGATGCCGCGTAAGGTGCTGCGCGTTGAATTCCGCATCGATAACAACAGCGCTCAGTTCCGCAGCAAGACCGATGAGCTGGTGACCTATATGATTGGCAACCGCAGCCCCGGCACTTTATCCGACTGGCTGCAGAAGCAGGGGCTGGCGGAAGGGATTCGCGCGGATTCCGATCCGGCGGTCAACGGTAATAGCGGCGTGCTGGCGATCTCCGCTACCCTCACCGATAAAGGCCTGGCGCACCGCGATGAAGTTACCGCCGCTATTTTCAGCTACCTGAATTTGCTGCGTACACAGGGTATTGATAAGCGCTACTTTGATGAATTAGCCCACGTGCTGGAGCTCGATTTCCGTTATCCGTCGATTAACCGCGATATGGATTATGTGGAGTGGTTGGCCGATACCATGATTCGCGTGCCGGTAGAGCACGTACTGGACGTGGTTAATATCGCCGACCGCTATGATGCCCAGGCGATCAAAGACCGTCTGGCGATGATGACCCCGCAAAATGCGCGTATCTGGTACATCAGCCCGAATGAGCCGCACAACAAAACCGCTTATTTCGTCAACGCGCCGTACCAGGTCGATAAAATTAGCGCCCGGACCTTCACCGACTGGCAGCAAAAATCTGCGGCCATCAAGCTGCAGCTGCCGACGCTGAACCCGTATATTCCGGATGATTTCACGCTGATTAAGAGCGATAAGGCCTACCCGCATCCGGAGCTTATCGTCGATGAGCCGACGCTGCGCGTGGTGTATGCCCCCAGCCAGTACTTTGCCAGTGAACCGAAGGCCGACGTCTCGCTGGTGCTACGTAACCCGCAGGCGATGGACAGCGCGCGCCGTCAGGTGATGTTCGCGTTGAATGATTACCTGGCCGGTATCGCCCTCGATCAGCTTAGCAATCAGGCCGCGGTAGGCGGGATAAGCTTCTCGACCGGCGCCAACAACGGTCTGATGGTTAATGCCAACGGCTATACCCAGCGTCTGCCGCAGCTCTTTACCGCGCTGCTGGACGGCTACTTTAGCTATACGCCGACCGAAGAGCAGCTTGAGCAAGCGAAGTCCTGGTATGCCCAGATGATGGATTCGGCGGACAAAGGCAAAGCCTATGACCAGGCGATTATGCCGATTCAGATGCTGTCGCAGGTACCCTATTTTGAGCGTAAAACACGTCGCGATTTACTACCGTCAATCACTCTGAAAGAGGTGATCAACTACCGCGATAACCTGAAAGCAAGAGGGCGGCCGGAGCTGCTGGTCATCGGTAACATGAGCGCCAGACAGTCCACCGATCTGGCCCGCCAGATCCAAAAACAGCTTGGCGCCGATGGCAACGAGTGGTGTCGCAACAAAGACGTGCTGATCGACAGCAAACAGCTGGCGATGTTTGAGAAAGCAGGCAGCAGCACCGACTCCGCGCTGGCGGCGGTTTTCGCGCCGCCAAATGTCGATGAATACAGCAGCATGGCCGCCAGTTCGCTGTTAGGGCAGATTATTCAGCCCTGGTTCTACAACCAGTTACGTACTGAAGAACAACTCGGCTATGCGGTATTCGCCTTCTCAATGAATGTGGGCCGCCAGTGGGGGATGGGCTTCCTGCTACAGAGCAGCGATAAACAGCCGGCCTTCCTCTGGCAGCGCTTCCAGGCCTTCTTCCCGACGGCGGAAGCCAAACTGCGGGCGATGAAACCGGAAGAGTTTGCCCAGATCCAGCAGGCGGCGATTAGCCAGATGCTGCAGGCGCCGCAAACGTTGAGCGAAGAAGCATCAAAGCTGAGCAAAGATTTCGATCGCGGTAATATGCGCTTCGATTCACGTGATAAAGTAGTGGCTCAGATGAAACTGCTGACGCCGCAAAAACTTGCCGACTTCTTCCATCAGACGGTGGTGGATCCGCAAGGCATGGCACTGTTATCCCAGGTTTCCGGCAGCCAGAACGGCAAGACGGAATACGCCGCCCCTGAAGGCGGTAAGGTATGGGAAAGCGTCAGCGCATTGCAAAAATCCTTACCCCTGATGCGAGAGAATGAATGACCGAAACCGCTGAGTCTCTTGACCCACTCCGCTTGCCCCTGACGGGCGAGCGGCTGATAGAAGCCTCCGCGGGCACCGGAAAAACCTTTACCATCGCCGCGCTATATCTACGGCTGCTGCTGGGGCTGGGGGGGGAATCTGCTTTCCCCCGGCCGGTCAGCGTGGAAGAGCTGCTGGTGGTTACCTTTACCGAAGCGGCGACGGAAGAGCTGCGTGGGCGCATCCGCAGCAATATTCATGAACTGCGGATCGCCTGTTTGCGTGAGAGTTCCAGTAATCCTCTGTATGCCTCTCTGCTCGCGGAAATCGCCGATAAAAACCAGGCGGCGCAAACGTTGATGCTGGCGGAGCGGCAGATGGACGAGGCGGCAGTCTTTACCATCCACGGCTTCTGTCAGCGGATGCTAAGCCTCAACGCCTTCGAATCCGGCATGCTGTTTGAACAGCAATTGATCGAAGACGAATCCCGCCTGCGTTATCAGGCCTGCGCCGACTTCTGGCGTCGCCACTGTTATCCGCTGCCGCGCGATATCGCCGCGGTGATCCATGAACAGTGGAAAGGACCACGCGATCTGCTCAAGGCGATCGACCGCTGGCTGCAGGGCGAAGCGCCGCAGCTAAAATCGCCGCCGCCCGCGGAAGAGACGCTGGCAAGCCGCCATCAGCAAATCCTGGAACGTATCAATGCGCTGAAGCAGCAGTGGCGGGAGCAGGTTAGCGAAATTGAAAACGTGCTGGAAAACTCAGGGCTCGATCGCCGCAAGTTCAACCGCGGCAACCAGGGCAAGTGGATCGAAAAGGTCAGCGCCTGGGCGCAGGAAGAAACGCTGAGTTATCAGTTGCCTGATGCGCTGGAAAAATTCTCGCAACCGTTCCTCATTGAGCGCACCAAAGACGGCGGCGAACCACCGTTGCATCCGTTATTCAGCGCGGTAGAGGCGCTGCTCGCCTCACCGCTTACCTTAAACGATCTGGTTATCGCCAGGGCGATGGTGGAGATCCGTGAAGCGGTCGCCCGCGAAAAGCGGCGTCGAGGCGAACTGGGCTTTGACGACATGCTCAGCCGCCTTGACGACGCGCTGCGCGGCGACAGCGGCGAAGCGTTGGCCAGCGCTATTCGTCAGCGTTTCCCGGTGGCGATGATCGATGAGTTCCAGGATACCGATCCGCAACAGTATCGTATCTTCCGCCGCATCTGGCGTCGCCAGCCGGATACGGCCCTGCTGCTGATTGGCGACCCGAAACAGGCGATTTACGCCTTTCGCGGCGCCGATATTTTCACCTATATGAAAGCGCGTGGCGATGTCGCTGCCCACTATACGCTGGATACCAACTGGCGTTCGGCGCCGGGCATGGTACAGAGCGTAAATCGTCTGTTCGGCCTGAGTGATAATCCATTCATGTTCCGCGAGATCCCATTCTTGCCGGTGAAGCCAGCCGCTAAAAATCAGACGTTGCGCTTTACCATTGATGAGAAGCCGATCCCGGCGATGAACATGTGGTTAATGCCTGGCGAAGCCGTCGGTTCTGGCGATTATCAGTCTTTTATGGCGCAATTGTGTGCGACGCAGATCCGCGACTGGCTCAGCGCCGGCCAGCAGGGGCGCGCGCTGCTGTGGCGCGGCGAAAAAGCCGAGCCGGTGCGCGCCTCCGATATCACCGTGCTGGTGCGTAACCGTCTCGAAGCGGCGCTCATTCGCGATGCGCTGCAGCTTTTGTCGATCCCGTCGGTCTATCTCTCAAACCGCGACAGCGTTTTTGAAACCCCGGAAGCGCAGGAATTACTGTGGGTTCTACAGGCGGTACTGGCGCCAGAGCGTGAAAACACGCTACGCAGCGCGCTGGCGACGTCGATGTTTGGCCTTAATGCGCAGGATATCGAAAACCTCAATCAGGATGAACGTGCCTGGGATGCGCTGGTAGAGGAGTTCAGTGAATACCGGCAGATCTGGCGCCAGCGCGGCGTGATGCCAATGCTGCGCGCGCTGATGGGCGCGCGTCATATTGCCGAAAACCTGCTGGCGACCCACGGCGGCGAACGCCGTTTGACCGATATTTTGCATATCAGCGAATTGTTACAAGAGGCGGCTAATCAGTTGGAGAGCGAGCACGCGCTGGTGCGCTGGCTGACGCAACATATCGCCGAACCGGACAGCAATGCTTCCAGCCAGCAGATGCGTCTGGAGAGCGATAAGCATCTGGTGCAAATCGTCACTATCCACAAATCAAAAGGACTGGAATATTCGCTGGTCTGGCTGCCCTTTATCGCGCGCTTTCGCAAACAGGATCAGGCGTTCTATCACGACCGCGATTCCTTTGCTGCGGTACTCGACCTCGGAGAGGGTGAGAATAGCCTTGAGCTGGCGGAAGCCGAGCGTCTGGCGGAGGATTTACGCCTGTTGTACGTCGCGCTAACCCGCGCGGTGTGGCACTGCAGTCTCGGGGTCGCGCCGTTAAGTACCCGCCGAAGCGATAAACCTGGCAACAGCGATTTTCATCACAGCGCCCTCGGCCGTCTGCTGCAGGACGGCGAGCCGATGGACGCGGCGGGATTGACCGCGCGGCTACAGGCATTATGCCACGATGATATTGCGCTATGTATTCCCGATACCATGGACCAGACGCCGTGGCAGGCGCCGGAAAACGCGCTACCGTCCCTTTCGGCGCGAACGGTTGAACGCCAGGTGAGTGACGACTGGCGGGTGACCAGTTATTCCGGCCTGCAGCAACATGGTTCCAGCGCCGATCAGGAGCTGCTACCGCGTCTCGATATCGACGCCGCGGGCGTTGGCGAGGTGGCGGAAGAGCCGCAGCTCACGCCTCATCAGTTCCCACGCGGCGCGTCGCCAGGGACTTTCCTGCATAGCCTGTTTGAGGATCTCGATTTCAGCCAGCCGGTACCGGTTGACTGGATGGCGCAAAAACTACAGTTGCACGGTTTTGGCGAAGAGTGGGCGCCGGTGTTGAGCGAATGGCTGGACGGCGTGCTGCGAACACGCCTGCCGGGGGCTGAAATCGCCCTGAATCAGCTGGGCGTGCGGGATAAACAGGTGGAAATGGCCTTCTATCTACCGATTGAACAACCGCTGGATCCGCTGCAGCTGGACGCGCTGATCCGCCGCTATGATCCGCTGTCGGCTGATACCCCGGCGCTCGATTTCCGCCAGGTCCGCGGCATGCTGAAAGGGTTTATCGATCTGGTATTTCGTCATGATGGTCGTTATTACCTGCTGGACTACAAATCTAACTGGCTGGGCGAAGATCGCGAAGCCTATACCCAGCAGGCGATGATCCAGGCGATGCGCCTGCATCGTTATGATCTGCAGTACCAGCTGTATAGCCTGGCGCTGCACCGTTATCTGCGTCACCGTATTGCCGATTATCACTACGAGCGGCACTTTGGCGGCGTCATTTATCTCTTTTTACGCGGCATGGACGGGCAGGAAGGCGGGCAGGGGATCTTCACCACCCGCCCGGCGCAGCCGCTGATTGACGGCCTCGACGCGCTATTTGCCGGTGTTGCCCAGGAGGTGGACTCATGACCATGGATGAACTGCTGCTGGCCGCCGCCGAGCAGCGTTTGCTGCGACCGCTGGACGTACAGTTTGCGCTGATGGTGGCGCAGGATGCCCCTCCGGCAGTGAAGCTGGCCGCCGCGCTGCTGAGCCGGGATGCCGGAGAAGGTCATGTCTGTCTGCCGCTGTCGCGCCTCAACGCTGAAGAAGCGCTAAGCGGCAAGGCCGGCGAGATCCGCGACCAGTTGCTGGCGATGGCCGGAGAGCCGCAGGACTGGCCTCAATTGTTGCTTTCTTCGTCAGCGGTGAGCCGCGGCGACGAACCGACGCCGATGATTTTATGTGGCGACAGGCTGTACCTGAACCGCATGTGGCGTAATGAACTCACCGTCGCCCGCTTTTTTAATGAGACGAACCGGGTACTGGAGGTTGATGAAGGGCGGTTAACGGCAACCCTGAATGAACTCTTTCCTGCGACCGACGATATCGACTGGCAAAAAGTCGCTGCGGCGGTGGCGCTGACCCGGCGCATTTCGGTGATCTCCGGCGGTCCCGGCACCGGCAAGACCACTACCGTCGCGAAGCTGCTGGCGGCGCTGATTCAGATCAACGACACGCCGCGCTGTCGAATTCGGCTGGCGGCGCCGACTGGCAAAGCCGCAGCGCGCCTGACGGAGTCCCTTGGGGCGGCGTTAAGAAAACTTCCGCTTAGCGATGAGCAAAAAGCGCTGGTTCCCGCCGATGCCAGTACCCTGCATCGCCTGCTGGGGGCGCAGCCCGGCAGCCAACGCATGCGCTACCACGCCGGGAACCCGCTGCATCTGGATGTGCTGGTGGTCGATGAAGCTTCAATGATCGACTTACCGATGATGTCGCGCCTGATTGATGCTTTGCCGGAACATGGGCGGGTGATTTTTCTCGGCGACCGTGACCAGCTTGCCTCCGTGGAAGCCGGGGCGGTGCTTGGCGACATCTGCGCCTGGGCGACATCCGGTTATACCGCGGCGCGAGCGCAAGAACTGTCGCGTTTGACCGGCGCAACGGTGCCGGCGGGGGAGGGGCAGATCGCCGGGGCGTTGCGCGATAGCCTGTGCCTGTTGCAAAAAAGCTACCGCTTTGGCAGCCATTCCGGTATTGGCAGCCTGGCGCGGGCGGTCAATGCCGGTGCGCGCGCAGAAGTGAAAGCAACGTTACGCCAGCAGTTTGAGGATATCGTTCTGCAGCCGCTCAGCACCACCGAGGAGTATGAAGCGATGCTGATGGCGGCGCAGGAGGGCTACGGCCGTTATCTGCAACTGCGCCGCGAGCAGGCCGCGCCGGAACAGATGATTGCCGCCTTCGGCGAATTTCAGCTGCTGTGCGCGCTGCGTGAAGGGCCTTATGGAGTAAGCGGCGTGAATGAACAGCTGGAGCAGATGCTTCATCGTAAGCGGGCGATTACGCTACCGCGCCATTCACGCTGGTACGATGGTCGCCCGGTGATGATTTCCCGTAACGATAGCGCGCTGGGGCTGTTTAACGGTGATATCGGTATTGCGCTGGAAAGGGACGGCGAACTTCGCGTGTGGTTCCCGATGCCGGATGGCAGCATTAAATCGGTGCAGCCAAGCCGCCTGCCGGAACATGATACCGCCTGGGCAATGACGGTGCATAAGTCGCAAGGGTCGGAGTTCGATCATGCGGCGCTGATCTTGCCTTCTCGTAGCGTACCGCTGGTGACCCGCGAGCTGGTTTATACCGCGATTACCCGCGCCAAACGGCGCCTGTCGCTTTACGCCGACGAGCAGGTACTGGCGCAAGCCATCGTGACGCGCACCGAACGGCGCAGCGGCCTGGCGGAGATTTTCGCGCATGGCGGAAAGCCCGGATAAGGCGCAGCCGCCATCCGGGGGAGCCCTGCTGGCGCTACGTTGCGATGTCGTCGGGTAGCCCGGATAAGGCGCAAGCCGCTATCCGGGGAGTTATCCGTCAGCCCAGGTCTGCCATCAATACCTTCGAACGGCGCTGATAGTTGTACATCTGTTTTTTACTCTCCGGCAGCAAATCAATATCCACCGGGGTGAAGCCGCGTTCCTGGAACCAGTGGATACTGCGGGTGGTCAACACGAATAGCTTGCTGAGCCCCATCTGCTTCGCCTGGGCGGCGATACGGCTCAGCAGTACCTCGCCGCGTGACGAACTACGGTAATCCGGGTGCACCGCTACGCAGGCCATTTCGCCGATTTTCTCTTCCGGGAACGGATAGAGCGCGGCGCAGGCGATGGTGGTGTTATCGCGCTGGATGATGGTGAATTTATCAATCTCCATTTCCAGCTGTTCGCGCGAGCGGCGCACCAGAATGCCTTGCTGCTCCAGCGGGCTGATAAGATCGAGGATGCCGCCGATATCGTTAATGGTTGCCCGGCGGATCTGCTCGGCGCTTTCCATGACGATCTGCGTACCGATACCGTCACGTGAGAATAGCTCCTGCAGCAGCGCGCCATCTTCCTGATAGCTAATTAAATGGCAGCGACGCACGCCGCTGCGGCAGGCTTTCACCGCCCCGCGCAGGAAGCGTACGGTACCGGAATTATAATCTTCTTCCGCTTCCAGCTCCTCTACCCGCGCCTGCGCCTCGTTAGGGAACAGCTCGGAAACGATCTCGCCATGCTGGTCGTAGACCCCCTGCGACGAGCAGAAGCCGATCATCTTTTCAGCTTTCAGCTTTACCGCCAGTTGGGTGGCTATCTCTTCAGAAGTGAGGTTGAAGCTCTCGCCGGTGACGGATACCGCGACCGGGCCCATGAGCACGATTGCGCCGCTGTCCAGTTGGCGATGAATGGCTTCTTCATCGATGCGGCGAATACGGCCGCTGTGGCAGTAATCGACGCCATCATCGACGCCAAGAGGTTGAGCAATAATAAAATTGCCGCTCACCACGTTGATATGTGCCCCCTGCAGGGGCGTATTGCCGAGGCTCATCGACAGGCGGGCGGTAATTTCTAACTGCAGCATACCGGCGGCCTGCTTCACCAGCTCAAGGGTTTTGGCGTCGGTGACGCGGGTCTGCTTGTGATAAACCGGCTCGTGGTGATGTTCCGCGAGGTTGGCGTCAATTTGCGGGCGCGCGCCATAGACCACCACCAGGCGAATACCGAGGCTATGCAATAAGCCAATGTCATTGACTATGCTGGAAAAGTTATCGTGCTCGATGGCTTCTCCGCCCAGCATGATGACAAACGTTTTTCCCCGGTGCGCGTTTATATAGGGAACAGAATGGCGGAATCCCTCGACCAGTTCAGTGCGACGCTCCTTCACCATGACAAACCCTCAATGCATGATTATTCGTAATAAATGTATTTTTATTCTGTTTTGCTTCGTGGCGCAACCCCTAATTTGTCACTAATTTGCGAAAACATTGTGACAAAACCTTGGGTGTCAAAGTTTGTTTACCCTTTTATAGATGACAGGTTATGCGGCTTTGGTTAAAGTTTCTGGTCAATCTGTTCATTTTGGCTTCAAACACGTTTTTTTGCTTGGGAGTGGCATGTCGGGATACAAGTCGGGATTAAGCCGCCGTCGTTTTTTACAAGGGGCTGGCGCCATGTGGTTAATGAGTGTGAGTCCGGTCGGTTTGGCCGCCGCCGCGCAGGTAGTCGCGGTGCGTATCTGGCCGTCGTCGACTTACACCCGCGTCACGGTGGAATCCAATCATGTACTGAAATATCGGCAGTTTGCGTTAAGCAATCCTGAGCGAGTGGTGGTTGATATTGAAGGCGTTAACCTGAATTCGGTTCTGAAAGGGATGGGCGGGCAAATCCGCGACGACGACCCGTATATCAAATCCGCGCGCGTGGGCCAGTTCGACCCACAGACCGTGCGGATGGTGTTTGAACTGAAACAAAACGTCAAACCGCAGCTGTTTGCGCTGGCGCCGGTCGCCGGCTTTAAAGAGCGTCTGGTGATGGATCTTTATCCCTCTACGGCCACCGATGTGCAGGATCCGCTGCTGGCGCTGCTGGAAGATTACAACAAAGGCGATCTGGAACGTCAGGTACCGCCGGCAGAAAGCGGGCCGCAGCCGGGGAAAGCCGGGCGCGATCGTCCTATCGTTATCATGCTCGATCCCGGCCACGGTGGTGAAGACTCCGGCGCGATTGGTAAATACCGAACTCGTGAGAAAGACGTGGTGCTGCAGATTGCCCGTCGATTGCGCGCGCTCATTGAGCGTGAAGGTAATATGAAGGTCTATATGACCCGTAACGAAGACGTGTTTATTCCGTTGAAGGTGCGTGTCGCCAAGGCGCAGAAGCAGCGTGCCGACCTGTTCGTTTCGATTCACGCCGACGCCTTTACCAGCCGTCAGCCGAGCGGCTCTTCGGTGTTCGCGCTCTCGACCAAGGGCGCTACCAGTACCGCCGCGAAATACCTCGCGCAAACGCAGAACGCCTCGGATTTAATCGGCGGCGTCAGCAAGAGCGGCGATCGTTACGTCGACCACACCATGTTCGATATGGTGCAGTCATTGACCATCGCCGACAGCCTGAAATTTGGTAAAGCGGTGTTGCAAAAAATGGGCAATATCAACAAGCTGCATAAAAATCAGGTGGAGCAGGCGGGCTTTGCGGTACTGAAGGCGCCGGATATTCCTTCGATTCTGGTCGAAACGGCCTTTATCAGTAACGTCGAAGAAGAGCGTAAACTGAAGACCGCGAAATTCCAGCAGGAAGTGGCGGAGTCGATTCTGGCGGGGATCAAAGCCTACTTTGCCGATGGGGCGACGTTGGCCAGACGTGGATAAAAAAATAGCGCCTTCGGGCGCTTTTTTTTATAACGGTATTTACGGACGGCAGAAACAAAAAAACACCCTTAAGGGTGTTCATTGTGTTGGTTGCGGGGGCCGGATTTGAACCGACGACCTTCGGGTTATGAGCCCGACGAG
>NZ_JBEAIQ010000040.1:0-45320 GCF_040064335.1 Klebsiella sp. CN_Kp088
ATCTGACCCCGGTAAACCTTCCCGGGGTCGGCATAAATGCCTCGCCCGGGCTACCCATCCCACAGGCCGCACCATCAACAAGTAGCCCGTCCAGGCGCAGCGCCGCCGGGAATCCCACAGGCCGCACCACCAGCCAGTAGCCCGGCCAAGCGCAACGCCGCCGGGAATCCCACAGGCCGAACCACCACCAGTAGCCCGGCCAGGCGCAGCGCCGCCGGGAAAATGTTGCAAAAACAACAAAGCCCGGGACATCCCGGGCTTTGCACACTCACTAGCGTTTAATAATAGGCTTTCAACGTTCGCTGGCAAAGCGTTGAACGCACGCAGTCATCGGTGGTAAAGCGCACGATGCCAATCATGTCGTCTTCTTCAAAACGCGACAGCGCGTCACTCAGTCCTGATTTTACGCCAGAGGGCAAATCACACTGGGTAATATCGCCGTTGACGATCACCGTGACGTTCTCCCCGAGGCGGGTCAAAAACATCTTCATTTGCGCCGCGGTCACGTTCTGGGCCTCGTCCAGAATCACCACCGCATTTTCAAAGGTGCGTCCGCGCATATAGGCGAACGGCGCGATTTCTACCTTGCCGATTTCCGGACGCAGGCAGTATTGCATAAAGGAAGCGCCCAACCGCTTCACCAGTACGTCATATACCGGTCGGAAATAAGGAGCGAATTTTTCGGCGATATCTCCCGGTAAGAAGCCGAGATCTTCGTCGGCCTGCAGAACGGGACGGGTAACAATAATTCTGTCCACATCCTTATGGATCAGGGCTTCAGCTGCTTTAGCCGCGCTGATCCAGGTCTTCCCGCACCCGGCTTCGCCGGTGGCGAAAATCAGCTGTTTATTGTCGATGGCATTCAAATAATGCGCCTGAGCTTCATTACGCGCTTCAATCGGCGAAAGATCGCGGCTATCCCGCGCCATGCCGATTGCTTCTACGCCACTCATTTGCACAAGCGATGTGACCGATTCTTCTTCACGTTGTTTATGGCTACGCGAATCCCGTCTCAGCACACGTTTTGCCTCACGACGAGCTTTGATCACTGCTTTTTGTCTTCCCATGGATAGCACCTTGCGTTGTTGGTTTACATCACGCGCGTCAAGAGCAACGCGATTATGCGCACGAACGATTGAGGTTTGGCTTCCTTGTAAGCCATTGCTTGCCGGTTGAATGGACAACGAGTCGCGGCTACGCGCACCGCGTACCCTGCCAGAGTTAGCCTGATTAGTAGTGGAAGAGATTGGGGTTACAGAGTGAAAATCGCTGCCGGAAGCTGGGCCCCCGTGCTGGAAAGTACGGTATGTGGTTTTACGTTGTCCGCTACAGGACCTTACCATTCGCGATCTCCATAGTGAGCGACATCACTGCCGGGAACTACCGCGTATGTAATAAGTACATCAAAAATTATTCTTAATGCAACTTATTTTTTACATTGACGCAACAATGATTTCTAAAATCATTGTAGAAAACTATCCGTCATTTGTATTACAGAAATATAACACATGGCAGGAAATATATTGAATCCGAGAAAAACAGCAGAAAACGCCCTGCCTTCGCCGGCAGGACGCCTATCAGGCTTGTAACAGCGATTGTCCAAGATAATGCTGGTCATTCATCACGCCGGGCAACACAAAGAAGTATCCGCCGCCAATAGGTTTAACGTACTCCTCCAGGGCCTCGCCGTTCAGCCGTTTCTGCACCGTCAGGAATCCCTTTTCCAGATCGTGCTGATAGCAGACAAACAATAACCCCATATCCAGTTGCCCTGAGTTGGTGACGCCTAACGAATAGCTGTAACCGCGGCGCATCATCAGGCTGGACTGCGTTTCCGGCGTACGCGGGTTCGCAAGACGAATATGGCTATCAAGGGCAATCACTTCACCGTTCGGATCGCGACTATAATCCGGAACATCATGTTCATGTTTCATCCCCAACGGCGCGCCAGAATGTTTATCGCGACCAAAAATCGTCTGCTGCTCTTTCAGCGGCGTACGATCCCAGAACTCAACGTGGAACTGAATGATACGTGCTGCCTGGTAACTGCCGCCGATCGCCCAGGCCGGTTCGCCCTGGTCGGCAGTAACCCACACCACGTTATTCATTAGCGCTTTATCCTGGCTCAACGGGTTAGCGGTACCGTCTTTAAAGCCCAGCAGGTTAATTGGCGTCTCTTTGCCTTTGCTACGGGCCGCGCTATCAGAAATAAACCCTTCCCGCTTCCAGCGCACGCTCAGCAGATCGGGCGTGTGCTTGATAATGTCACGTAGTGCGTGAATCACCGTATCCTGGGTATTGGCGCAAATCTGCAGTAGCAGATCGCCATGGCACAGTGCAGCATCCAGAGAATCATTCGGGAAACGCGTCATTGCCTGCAGTTTTTTAGGCGCTTTGTCCGCTAATCCAAAGCGCTCATCGAACAGCGAATGGCCGACTGAGACGGTGATAGTCAGGTTATCCGGCGCAATCCACGGCCCTAAAATCCCGGAATCCATCGGCGGCAATCGGGGATTCGGGGTATCCGGTGCCGGACCGCCTGCGGTTAAAAAGGCGATCCGCTGAGTCAGTAAGCGGAACAGGCGTTCGAGGTCAGCTTTATCCGCCGCCAGCACATCAAACGCCACCAGCATCATTGAGGCCTGCTGCGGCGTCAGGATGCCCGCCTGATGCGGGCCATAAAATGGCTGTTTTTCCTGACGCGCATCGGGTGCGAGCGTGCCGGGGGAGCTTTCCGCTTTCGCCGCCTGCGCCATCGGGCAACCGCCGCTGATGGCCAGCGCGCCGCCAAGCGCGCCGATCCCCTTCAGTAAGCGGCGACGTGACGGTTCATTCACGTCGCGAGGTTTCTGTTGTGTCATCGAATTAATCCAGGCCCAAAATTCCGCGTAGTTGAGCCAGATCTTCTGCCAGCGTCGTGATCGGCCCTTTCAGCGCATTACGGTCAGCGGTGGTAAGTTTGTCATAGGTCTCGAAACCGTCTTTCGTGCGGTATTTAGCAAGGATGGCATCAACTTTTTTGAAGTTGGCGTCAACTTTGGCCAGCAGCGCGCTATTATCCTTTTGCAGCTGCGGGCGCAGCAGGTCGACGATTTTCTGTGCGCCGTCGATATTGGCCTGGAAATCCCACAGATCGGTATGGCTGTAGCGATCTTCTTCACCGCTAATTTTGCTGGCCGCCACTTCTTCAATCAGCCCTGCCGCGCCGCCCACCACTTTCGACGGCGGGAAGGCCAGCTCGCTAATGCGTTTTTGCAGTTCCAGCACATCGCTGTTCAACTGTTCAGCATAGTTTTCCATCCCTTTAACGCTGTTATCGCCAAACAGCGCTTTTTCCAGACGATGGAAGCCGGTAAATTTCGGATCTTCGGCTTTTTTCTCGAAATCATCTTCACGGGCGTCAATGCTGCCGTCGAGGTCAGAGAACAGTTCCGCAATCGGTTCGATGCGCTCGTAGTGCTGACGGGTCGGGGCATACAGCGCCTTCGCTTTCTCGATATCTCCGGCTTTTACGGCATCGGTAAAGGCTTTAGTACCGCTAACCAGCTGCGCGGTTTCCGCGGTGACGTAGGCTTTATACGCAGTAATCGCCTCGCCAAGACTTAGCACCGCATCGGCTTTCGCCGCATCTTTGCTGGTTTCACCGGTGACAATCAGCTTTCCTTTCGGATTAGTCAGCAGGCCACAGGTCATATCGTATTCGCCTGGCTGTAGGTTAGCCGTCAATTTTTGCGTGAATCCCGGCGCGATATTTTCACGCTCCTCGACCACCATTACGCCTTTCAGGATCTCCCACTCCAGCGCTTTCTGGCTGTGGTTCTGAATGATGAACTGGGTTTTACCCGCCTTCACCGTCACATTCATCGGTTCGCACTGCTTGTCGTTAACGGTAACTTTTACCTGCGGAATGTCCGCAGCCTGAGCGTAGCATGCGGAACTGAACAGCGCGGCGACGGTTAACTGCAGCGCAGTACGGCGAAATTGAATTATCATGGCCATCCCTTTCGAAAAGTATGTTGTAACTATATTAATCAGCGGCGCCTGAATTACGCGGCCCGTGATGCTGTCGTTTTGCTGCCCGGCGGCAAGGCAAAACACACCAGCGCCGGGATCAAATAGAGAAGATAAACCGCCACTTCGCTGACGGTGGGCGTCTCCTGATAACCAAAGATGCCTTCCAGCAGCGTGCCGAACAGCGTATGCGTCGATACCACGTTGCTAAGATCAAAGGCGACATTCTGGAAATAATTCCACAGTCCCGCCTCGTGGAAGGCGCGAATCGCCCCGGCTGCCAGGCCGGCCGCCACCAGCAGGATAAACAGACTGGTCCATTTGAAGAACACGCCGAGATTAAGGCGGACACCGCCCCAGTAAAGCAGGAAGCCTAATACCACCGCCGTCGCCAGGCCGAGCATCGCCCCCAGCGGCGGCCAGATGCCCACATCCTGCTGGAATGCCGCCAGCAGGAAAAAAACCGACTCCAGGCCTTCGCGGGCAACCGCAAAAAACACCATCATCACCAGCGCCCAGCCGTGGTTATTCCCGCGCTGCAGCGCGTTATCCACCGCCTGCTCCAGCTGTTGTTTGACGTTTCGCGATACTTTACGCATCCAGAACACCATCCAGGTGAGAATAAATACCGCTATCACCGCCACGATGCCTTCAAACAGCTCCTGCTCGCGCTGCGGAAATTCTCCGGTGGTCTCGTTGATAAAAACCCCTAACCCGAGACAGAGCGCCGCCGCGAGGAATACGCCAATCCACATGACGCCGATCCAGTTGCCGCGCTGGGTTCGTTTTAAATAGCTGGCAATCAGGCTGACAATCAGCGCGGCTTCCAGCCCTTCGCGTAACATGATGAGAAATGGAACAAACATGCCGAAACCCTTAAATGTGAACCGCAGTCAACGGATGCAAAGATAGGTAAATATTTCTGATAGTGATTATCATTACAACAATGAGAAACACAAGCGAAATGTTCAGGGAATGATGACTAGTTGTAAATTAATCGCTACAAAATAGTCACTTGCGAAAATACCTCACCAGCTAAGCATTAAAATGGCAAATAGCATGATTTTTTATGCCACATATTTACCGGGCCGGAGCGCTGTGGCTAAATGGCGGTCCTGATTTATCTGCGAAATAAATAACATGACTCAAATTTTGCACTTCCTGCTGGCGCTGGCGGTTATTCTCGCCCTCGCCTGGCTTGCCAGCTATGACCGACAAAAAATCCGCATTCGCTACATTCTGCAGTTAATTATTATTGAAATCGCCCTGGCTTTCTTTTTCCTTCACGCTGAAAGCGGTTTATGGGTAGTGAAAAATATTTCTGGATTTTTTGCTTCGTTACTCGGGTTCGCCGCTGAAGGGACCAATTTCGTATTTGGCGGGATGGGTGAAAAAGGGCTGGCCTTTATTTTCCTCGGCGTACTGTGTCCGATTGTCTTTATTTCCGCGCTGATAGGTATTCTGCAACACTGGCGTATTCTGCCGATCTTTATTCGTCTGATCGGCACCCTGCTGTCGAAGGTGAACGGCATGGGCAAGCTGGAATCATTCAATGCCGTCAGCTCGCTGATCCTCGGCCAGTCGGAAAACTTTATTGCTTACAAAGGCGTACTCGGGGACCTCTCCTCGCGTCGTCTGTTCACGATGGCGGCGACCGCCATGTCAACGGTATCACTGTCGATCGTCGGCGCGTATATGACTATGCTTGATGCGAAATACGTGGTGGCGGCGTTGATTCTTAATATGTTCAGCACCTTTATTGTGCTGTCGATTATTAATCCTACGCGCCCCGGTAGCGAAGCAGAAATTAAGCTAGAGAAGATGCATGAATCACAGAGCTTCTTTGAAATGCTGGGCGAATATATCCTGGCAGGCTTTAAGGTGGCGATGATTATTCTGGCGATGCTAATCGGCTTTATCGCCCTGATTAGCGCCGTTAATGCGTTATTTGCGACCATTTTCGGCCTAAGCTTCCAGCAAATTCTCGGTTACGTCTTTTATCCGCTGGCGTGGCTGGTGGGTATTCCATTAAGCGACGCGCTAAATGCCGGTAGTATTATGGCTACCAAGCTGGTTGCCAATGAATTCGTGGCGATGATCGAGCTGCAGAAAATTGCCGCCAGCATGACGCCGCGCGGGCTAGGGATCCTTTCCGTGTTCCTCGTCTCGTTTGCCAACTTCGCCTCCATTGGCATTATTGCCGGGGCGATTAAAGGGCTTAACGAGCAGCAAGGCAATACCGTTTCCCGCTTCGGCCTGCGTCTGGTCTATGGCGCGACGCTGGTGAGCCTGCTGTCCGCCAGTTTTGCCGGACTGGTGCTGTAACTCATCGGGCGGGGGAGCTCCCCGCCCTGCGTTTCAGAAGTGTACGCAGACCGGCTGATCAACGCGCATAACGGACTCCTGGGCAAAGCGCGTCTTATACGTATTACGCAACGCTTCAATCCCCTGCTCGCTTTTCGCATCGTTGCTATGAATCAGCATTAGCGCCTTGCTGGATTCGCGGGCGACTGCGCCATTGTTGCCTAGCCACTGGCCGCGGGCGTCAAATACCGTCAGGCCATCGCGAAAACGCGGCGTCACATCGCGATCGACAAACTGCTGCCACTCCTGAGCGGTAATATCTTTCCCCGCCGGGCGGCTAAGGCCGAAATAAAGGGTGGTTTGCATCATCCTGTTATCCGCCTGACAGCCGTTATAATCAACGTGCGCGGCGCTTTTCTCGGATGGCGCCACGCATCCTGCCAATAGTGCGGCAACGATCAGCGCCGCAGCGCCCTGGGGTAATTTCATTTGCTATCCTCATTGTTTTTTGTACACAGATATCAGCGTATTTTCAGTGAATTAGCAAGAGATGCGCGAACATGACTCTCTGGCGATACGGCAGATTTTCTTTTGTTCTACACTGATAAACACAACCTGGGCGAAATTCTTTTTTAAATTATTTCCTGCGTTTTTTATTTCAAAGACTTCTCTATAGTTGAGCGTTTTTAACTGGCCTGGCGGCCGCGTAAAATAACAACTGGAATAATTCATGATAGAAAATAATGAGTTAGCTAATATTGAGAAAAGAATTGTCACCCGCTTTCTCGATATGTTTATTAAGTTCGGCTTGATACTGGCGCTGGCCTCCTTCTGCTTTACCGTCTTCTCGCCGTTCCTGAACATGATGCTGTGGGCGCTGATTCTGGCCGTCACGCTGTATCCTTTACATCAGCACATCGCGCGACGTATAGGCGGGCGACAAGGACTGGCATCGACCATATTAGTGTTATTCGGCCTGCTGATTATCGTCATCCCGACCATTTTCATGGTGACCTCGCTTGGCGAAAGCGCCGGTAGCCTGATTGATAAAGTCAGCGGAAGCGATCTGACGCTGCCGCCGCCATCGGCTAACGTCGCCTCTATTCCCCTCGTCGGCGGTAAGCTGTATGCGTTCTGGCTGAAAGCCTCGGCGGACCTGCCGGCGGTACTGAGCAGTTATCACGCGCAAATTGGCGAGGCGGCGAAACTGGTGCTCGGCGTGCTGGCGAGTATGGGCGGCGGGCTGCTGGGCTTTGTCCTCTCCTTTATTGTTGCCGGCGCCATCATGACCTGGGGCGCGGCGGGCGCCAGCAGCGCTAAACGTATCGCTATCCGTATCACTGATGAAAATAAAGGTCTTGCCCTGAGCCGCCTGTGCACCGGCACTATTCGCGCCGTGGCGCAGGGGGTCATTGGCGTGGCGCTGATTCAGGCCTTGCTGACGGGAATTATTATTGCGTTGGCGGGGATCCCGGCCGCCGGGATCTTCTTCGTGCTGGCGCTGGTACTCGGCATCGCGCAGATTCCGGTAATACTAGTCACCGCCCCGGCGATTGCCATTATGTGGATGACAGGCGACCACGGCACCGCGGTGAATGTCGTGTTTACCGTCCTGCTGATTGTCGCGGGAATGGTTGATAACGTCCTCAAACCGCTGATGTTGGGCCGCGGCGTAGATGCGCCGATGCCGATCGTTCTGCTCGGCGCGTTGGGCGGCATGGCCACCGATGGCATTCTCGGGATGTTTATTGGCGCGACCCTGCTCTCCATCGGGTATCTGATCTTCATGAACTGGGTAAACGAAGGCGCGGCGAAGTAACCGCCTTACCACCAGTAGCTTTCCGCCGGGCCGTACAGGCAGCGAAAAAAAACGGCTCCCTGATGGGAGCCGTTGCGGTTTTTGGCGCTAGCTACTTTATTCAGCGGTAGCGCGTACCGGCGGCGCAGAGTGGTAATGCGCGTCCGCTTCAGCAAAACGCTGCTGCATGGCCGCCGATGGCGCCTTGCCCAGCAGGCTGAAGACCACAATCCCGATACTGCCGAACAGGAAGCCAGGGATGATTTCATACAGTCCCAGCCAGCCGAACTGTTTCCAGACGATAACCGTGACCGCGCCAATGATCATCCCGGCCAGCGCGCCGTTACGGGTCATACGCGACCACATCACCGAGAACAGCACTACCGGGCCAAAGGCGGCGCCAAAGCCTGCCCATGCGTAGCTGACCAGACCCAGTACGCGGTTTTCCGGGTTAGCGGCGAGCGCAATCGCAATCAGCGCTACCACCAGCACCATGAAGCGGCCGATCCAGACCAACTCTTTCTGACCGGCGTTTTTACGCAGGAAGGCTTTATACAGATCTTCG
The DNA here is from genome assembly GCF_040064335.1 of Klebsiella sp. CN_Kp088. Lineage (NCBI taxonomy): Bacteria > Pseudomonadati > Pseudomonadota > Gammaproteobacteria > Enterobacterales > Enterobacteriaceae > Klebsiella > Klebsiella sp. CN_Kp088. The sequence goes on from NZ_JBEAIQ010000040.1 coordinate 8,679, forward strand.
GTAATAGCGCTGGAGCAGACCAGCAGCTGGCAGCTCAGGGTCGACATGACCGCCGCCAGAATGGCCGACAGCAGGATCCCGGCAATCCACGGGTTAAACAGGATTTGCGCCAGCTCGATGAATACCCGTTCGGCGTTCTGATTAACCGCGCCCGCCAGGCTCGGGTTGTTATTAAAGTAGGCGATACCGAAGAAACCGACCGATACCGCGCCCGCCAGACAGAGGATCATCCAGGTCATACTAATACGACGGGCATGAACGATACTGTGGTGCGAATCCGCCGCCATAAAGCGCGCCAGAATATGCGGCTGACCGAAATAACCCAGACCCCAACCCATCAGCGAAATAATCGCCACGAAGTTCAGTCCCTTAAGCATGTCGATATTTTCGATGCTTTTTTGCTTAATCACCTCCAGCGAATCGCCGAAACCGCCGACCGAGATAATCACCATCACCGGCGTTAAAATCAGCGCGAAGATCATCAGACTGGCCTGCACGGTATCGGTCCAGCTCACCGCCAGGAAACCGCCCACGAAGGTATAAACGATCGTCGCAGCAGCGCCGGCCCACAGCGCGGTTTCATAGCTCATACCGAAAGTGCTTTCGAACAGACGCGCGCCGGCAACAATCCCGGAAGCACAATAAATAGTGAAGAACAGCAGGATAACCAGCGCGGAGATAATACGCAGCACGCGGCTTTTATCTTCGAAACGACCGGTAAAATAGTCCGGCAGCGTCAGGGCATTGTTGTTGACTTCGGTATGCACGCGCAGACGCCCGGCCACCAGTTTCCAGTTAATCCACGCCCCCAGCGTCAGGCCGATGGCGATCCAGCTTTCGGAAATCCCGGAGAGGAAAATTGCTCCCGGAAGCCCCATCAGCAGCCAGCCGCTCATATCCGATGCACCGGCAGAGAGCGCAGTAACAAACGGCCCGAGGCTACGCCCGCCGAGAATATAATCATCAAAGTTCTTGGTTGAGCGCCAGGCAATAAAACCTATCAGTACCATGCCAAAAATATAAACAATAAACGTCACCAACATGGGTGTGCTAATAGCCATGCAAATCTCCAGAATTTATTTCGACAACGTCCAACTTTGTCGTTTTAGCCACTACCGGAACGGGGTAATGGCGTATTGGTTGTATTGGGCGAGCGTATCCTGACGGATGCGTCGGTATTTCACAAACGATTTAACACAGCATTTACACGAAAGTTGTCTCAGGAAAAATAGCAATTTTCTATAGGTTGCACTCCCTCACGTTTTTACGGGTTGCACCTGAAAAAACTGTTAAGCAACGCAGATAAATACGTTATTTGAATGAGGCTATTTATTGGAAATTCTTATCAAGACTATTAACAATTCATTCATTTCTCAGCTTGCTAGCCAGGTCACAATTAACAAGGTTGCACAAAGTTGCAACATAGGTGATATTTCTACGCAACCAATAAAAGGGCATTACATAGCTAACAGGAGTTCCCGCAATGGGCACCACTACCATGGGTGTAAAACTTGACGACGCCACGCGCGAACGCATTAAGTCCGCCGCGAGCCGTATTGACCGCACGCCGCACTGGCTAATTAAACAAGCCATTTTCAACTATCTGGAAAAGCTGGAAAACGACGAGACGCTGCCGGAACTGCCGGCGCTCCTTTCCGGCGCCGCCAATGAAAGTGATGAAGCCGGCGCTCCGGCGGATGAGCCATATCAGCCGTTCCTCGAATTCGCCGAACAAATTCTGCCGCAGTCGGTCAGCCGCGCGGCGATCACCGCGGCCTGGCGTCGCCCGGAAACCGATGCGGTACCGATGTTGCTGGAGCAGGCCCGTCTGCCGCAGCCGTTAGGCGAACAGGCGCACAAGCTGGCCTACCAGCTGGCGGAAAAACTGCGCAACCAGAAAACCGCCAGCGGCCGCGCCGGCATGGTGCAAAGCCTGCTGCAGGAGTTCTCGCTTTCCTCACAGGAAGGCGTGGCGCTGATGTGCCTGGCCGAAGCGCTGCTGCGTATTCCGGATAAAGCCACCCGCGACGCGCTAATCCGCGACAAAATCAGCAACGGCAACTGGCAATCGCATATCGGCCGCAGCCCATCGCTGTTCGTCAATGCTGCCACCTGGGGACTGTTGTTTACCGGGAAACTGGTGTCGACGCATAACGAGACCAGCCTCTCCCGCTCGCTGAACCGCATTATTGGCAAGAGCGGCGAACCGCTGATCCGCAAAGGCGTCGATATGGCGATGCGCCTGATGGGCGAGCAGTTCGTCACCGGGGAAACCATCGCCGAAGCGCTGGCTAACGCCCGCAAGCTGGAAGAGAAAGGGTTCCGTTACTCCTACGATATGCTTGGCGAAGCCGCGCTGACCGCCGCCGATGCGCAGGCCTATATGGTCTCTTATCAGCAGGCGATCCACGCCATCGGCAAAGCCTCTAACGGCCGCGGCATTTATGAAGGGCCGGGGATCTCGATTAAACTTTCCGCGCTGCACCCGCGCTACAGCCGCGCGCAGTATGATCGGGTCATGGAAGAGCTCTATCCGCGGCTGAAATCGCTGACGCTGCTGGCGCGCCAGTACGACATCGGTATTAACATCGACGCCGAAGAGGCCGATCGTCTGGAGATCTCCCTCGATCTGCTGGAAAAACTGTGCTTCGAACCGGAGCTGGCCGGCTGGAACGGAATCGGCTTTGTTATCCAGGCCTACCAGAAACGCTGCCCGTTTGTGATTGATTCGCTGATCGACATGGCGACCCGCAGCCGCCGTCGCCTGATGATCCGCCTGGTGAAAGGCGCCTATTGGGATAGCGAAATCAAACGCGCGCAGATGGAAGGCCTCGAAGGCTATCCGGTTTATACCCGTAAGGTCTACACCGACGTTTCTTATCTCGCCTGCGCCAAGAAGCTGCTGGCGGTACCGAACCTGATTTATCCGCAATTTGCCACCCATAACGCCCATACGCTGGCGGCTATCTACCAGTTGGCGGGGCAAAACTACTATCCTGGCCAGTATGAGTTCCAGTGCCTGCACGGCATGGGCGAACCGCTGTATGAGCAGGTCGTGGGCAAAGTCGCCGACGGCAAACTAAACCGTCCGTGCCGTATCTACGCGCCGGTCGGTACCCATGAAACGCTGCTGGCGTATCTGGTGCGTCGTCTGTTAGAAAACGGCGCCAATACCTCCTTCGTTAACCGTATCGCGGATAATACCCTGCCGCTGGATGAACTGGTGGCCGATCCGGTCAGCGCGGTAGAAAAACTGGCGCAGCAGGAAGGCCAGGCCGGCTTGCCGCATCCGAAAATTCCACTACCGCGCGATCTGTACGGTCACGGCCGCAGCAACTCCGCCGGTCTGGATCTGGCTAACGAACATCGTCTGGCCTCCCTCTCCTCTTCGCTGCTTAACAGCGCGCTGCACAAGTGGCAGGCGCTACCGATGCTGGAGCAGCCGGTGGCCGAAGGCGAAATGCAGCCGGTCATCAACCCGGCGGAACCGAAAGATATCGTCGGCTACGTCCGCGAAGCCAGCGATGCCGAAGTGCAGCTGGCGCTGACCAGCGCTATCAATAACGCGCCAATTTGGTTCGCCACTCCGCCGCAGGAACGCGCCGCCATTCTTGAGCGCGCCGCCGTGTTGATGGAAAGCGAGATGCCGACGCTGATGGGGATCCTGGTGCGCGAAGCTGGCAAAACCTTCAGCAACGCCATTGCTGAAGTGCGCGAAGCCGTCGACTTCCTGCACTATTATGCCGGTCAGGTGCGCGACGATTTCGATAATGAAACCCACCGTCCATTGGGCCCGGTCGTCTGTATCAGCCCGTGGAACTTCCCGCTGGCGATCTTCACCGGCCAGATTGCCGCGGCGCTGGCGGCAGGCAACAGCGTGCTGGCCAAACCGGCCGAGCAGACGCCGCTTATCGCCGCGCAAGGCGTAGCGATTCTGCTGGAAGCCGGCGTACCGCCGGGGGTGATTCAACTGCTGCCGGGCCGCGGGGAAACCGTCGGCGCCGCGCTAACCTCAGATGAACGCGTTCGCGGCGTAATGTTTACCGGTTCGACCGAAGTAGCGACGCTGCTGCAGCGCAACATCGCTAACCGCCTTGATGCGCAGGGCCGTCCGACGCCGCTTATCGCGGAAACCGGCGGCATGAACGCGATGATCGTCGACTCGTCGGCGCTCACCGAGCAGGTGGTGATCGACGTACTGGCCTCGGCTTTCGACAGCGCCGGCCAGCGCTGTTCCGCCTTGCGCGTGCTTTGCCTGCAGGAAGAAGTCGCCGACCATACGTTAACCATGCTGCGCGGCGCGATGAGCGAATGCCGGATGGGGAATCCGGGTCGTCTGACCACCGATATCGGCCCGGTAATCGACGCGGAAGCCAAAGAGAATATCGAGCGCCATATTCAGGCGCTGCGCGCGAAAGGCCGTAATGTCTTCCAGGCGGTACGTGAAAATAGCGAAGATGCCCGCGAATGGAATCACGGTACGTTCGTGGCGCCAACGCTTATCGAACTCGAGAGCTTCGACGAACTGAAAAAAGAGGTCTTTGGCCCGGTTCTGCACGTGGTGCGCTATAACCGTAACGAACTGGATAAGCTGGTCGAGCAGATTAACGCCTCCGGCTACGGTCTGACCCTCGGCGTGCATACCCGTATCGACGAAACCATCGCTCAGGTCACCGGCAGCGCGAAAGTCGGCAACCTGTACGTCAACCGCAATATGGTTGGCGCGGTGGTCGGCGTACAGCCGTTCGGCGGCGAAGGGTTATCGGGTACCGGTCCGAAAGCCGGCGGCCCGCTGTACCTGTATCGTCTGCTCTCCAGTCGCCCACAGGACGCGGTCGGCGTCACTTTCGCCCGCCAGGATGCGGAGCGTCCGCTGGACGCCCAGTTGAAAACGCTGCTGGAAAAACCGCTGCAGGCACTGCAGCAGTGGGCGGCTGGCCGTCCTGAACTGCAGGCGCTGTGTCAGCAATACAGCGATCTGGCGCAAAGCGGCACCCAACGTCTGCTGCCAGGGCCAACCGGCGAGCGCAATACCCTGACGCTGATGCCGCGCGAGCGCGTATTGTGCGTGGCGGATAACGAGCAGGACGCGCTGATTCAACTGGCTGCGGCAATGGCGGTTGGCTGTGAAGTGCTGTGGCCGGATAGCGCCCTGCAGCGCGAACTGGCGAAGAAACTGCCGCGTGAGGTCAGCGAGCGCATTCATTTTGCGAAAGCGGATCAGTTGACCAGCCAGGCTTTCGACGCGGTCATTTATCACGGTGATTCCGATCAGTTGCGCGAGCTGTGTGAGCAGGTGGCGGCGCGCGACGGGGCGATTGTATCGGTGCAGGGCTTTGCCCGCGGCGAAACCAATCTGCTGCTGGAGCGCCTGTATATCGAGCGTTCGCTGAGCGTCAACACCGCCGCGGCAGGCGGTAACGCCAGCCTGATGACCATCGGCTAAAACGGGCTCCCCGGTGGCGCTACGCTTACCGGGGCTACATAACCCCGCCAAAGGGTAACCCGGCCGCCATCCGGGAAATCTACGGCGCGTTCAACTAATGACAGCCGACCACAGCTGTGCTTAATTAAGGCTCCCGGACGGGAGCTTTTTTTATGGGAGTAGAACGATGAAACGCACTTTAATTGCCGCCGCTGCCCTATTGGCCAGCGGCGCGGCGTGGGCGGATGACTGCAGCAACGCCAACACGCAAACCGAAATGAATCAGTGCGCCGCCGCGCAATATCAGGCGGCCGATAAAAAGCTGAATGAGACCTGGCAACAGGCGCTGAAACGCGCCTCCGGCCAACAACTGGAATTGCTGAAGAAAGCCCAGCAGGCGTGGATTTCCCTGCGTGACGCCGACTGCGCGTTTCTCGCTTCCGGCGCGGAAGGCGGCAGTATGCAACCGATGCTGACAAGCCAGTGCATGACCGATAAGAGCGTCGAGCGCGAAGCCTTCCTCGCCTCGCTGCTTCAGTGCGAAGACGGCGACCAAAACTGCCCGCTGCCGCCAGCTAATTAACGTACGCGGATCCCTTCGATAATCATCCGCTGCACGTTATCCACGGTTTGCTGGAAAAACAACTCATCCTGCAGCGTTGCGCTGGTTACCGCCTCCACCTGAGTGGCGAAATCGGCGTAATGCTGTGTTGTCGCCCAGATCATAAAGATAAGGTGCTGGGGATCGACCGCCGCCAGCTTGCCGCTATCAATCCATGACGAGATTATCGCCGACTTTTCATCTATCAACGCCTTCAGATCGCCGGTCAGTTCGCCCATCAGCAACGGCGCCCCCTGCAGCATCTCCAGACAGAACAGCCTGGAAGCCTGAGGATGATCGCGCGATACCTCAAGCTTGAGGCGAATATATTCGCGGATCGCCAACAGCGGGCTGATATCTTCGCGAAATGCCCGCAGCGGCGCCAGCCAGATGGCGAGGATCCGCTGCAGTACGGCAACGTACAGCGCCTCTTTTGATGGGTAGTAATAGAGTAAATTGGTTTTCGATACGCCGGCCAGTTCAGCGACCTGCTCCAGCCGCGTACCGTGAATGCCGAACTGCGAGAAGGTCTCCAGCGCAGCGGCCAGAATGGCCTCTTTTTTGGCGCTCACCGCCTGTGAACGCTTGCCGGTTTTTTTCACGGCGCCCTGTGCCATACGTCTTCTCCTTCAGTAGTCGTCTTCAGCATAGCAAAAGCCCCTCGCCGACACGACCCTGCGCACTCCGATCGCGCATGACTGCCGTTTTTTCGTGCACTGATTTTGACCATTCGGTCCACATTTTTATCCTTAAATCCAGTAACCATTTCACAACACATTAATAACAAAAACTTTTTTAAAACTGGCATTACCTTTGCTTTATTTCCACTGCGAGGTGGTTCGGGAAGAGGCAGGATGCCGCACCGCGCAATTTCATCTTCCATGACGACAGAGAGGTAGTTATGAAAATCGGTGTTTTCGTTCCCATTGGTAATAACGGCTGGTTAATTTCCACCCATGCACCGCAGTATATGCCCTCCTTCGAACTGAATAAGGCAATTGTTCAGAAGGCCGAGCACTACCATTTCGACTTCGCGCTCTCCATGATCAAACTACGCGGCTTCGGAGGGAAGACTGAGTTCTGGGATCATAACCTGGAATCGTTCACCCTGATGGCCGGTCTGGCGGCGGTGACTTCGAAGATCGAGATTTATGCCACCGCCGCGACGTTGACGCTCCCTCCGGCCATCGTCGCCCGCATGGCCTCGACAATCGACTCTATCTCCGGCGGACGTTTTGGCGTGAATCTGGTGACCGGCTGGCAAAAACCGGAATATGACCAGATGGGGATCTGGCCCGGCGATGAATACTTCGCCAGCCGCTATGACTACCTGACTGAATACGTTACGGTTCTGCGCGATCTTTGGGGCACCGGGCGCAGCGATTTTAAAGGTGATTACTTCACCATGAACGACTGCCGGGTCAGCCCACGGCCATCGCAGCCGATGAAGGTTATCTGCGCCGGGCAAAGCGACGCCGGCATGGCGTTTTCCGCCCAACACGCCGACTACAACTTTTGCTTTGGCAAAGGGGTTAATACCCCTGCAGCCTTCGCGCCCACCGCCGCACGGATGATGCAGGCGGCGGAAAAAACCGGCCGCGACGTCGGCTCCTACGTGCTGTTTATGGTGATCGCCGACGAAACTGACGAAGCGGCCCGCGCTAAATGGGAACACTACAAAGCCGGCGCGGATGACGAGGCGCTGGCATGGCTGACCGAACAGAGCCAGAAAGATACCCGCTCCGGCAGTGATACCAACGTCCGCCAGATGGCCGACCCCACCTCCGCGGTCAACATCAATATGGGCACCCTCGTCGGCTCCTATGCCAACGTCGCCCGTATGCTCGATGAGGTGGCGGCGGTCCCCGGTACCGACGGCGTACTGCTGACCTTCGATGATTTCCTGCAGGGCATTGACGCCTTCGGCGAACGTATTCAGCCGCTGATGCGCTGCCGTGACCATATTGCTCCCATTACCCGCGAGGTGGCCTGATGATTACCCTTCCCGCTCGCCCGGAATCGCTGACCTTGTCGCCGCAGCACAGCGCGCTGATCGTGGTCGATATGCAAAACGCCTATGCAAGCCAGGGCGGATACCTGGATCTCGCCGGTTTTGACGTCTCCGCCACCCGACCGGTTATCGATAATATTAATCTCGCGGTGGCCGCCGCCCGCGCCGCCGGCATGTTAATTATCTGGTTCCAGAATGGCTGGGACGAACAGTATGTGGAAGCCGGCGGCCCCGGCTCGCCGAATTACCATAAATCTAACGCGCTGAAGACCATGCGCCAACGCCCGGAACTACAGGGCAAGCTGCTGGCAAAAGGCGGTTGGGATTATCAACTGGTTGACGAATTACGGCCCCGGGAGGGCGATATCGTCCTGCCGAAACCGCGCTACAGCGGCTTTTTCAATACCCCGCTCGACAGCATTCTACGCAGCCGCGGTATTCGCCACCTGGTATTCACCGGCATCGCCACCAACGTCTGCGTCGAATCGACGCTACGCGATGGTTTCTTCCTCGAATACTTCGGCGTGGTGCTGGAGGATGCCACCCATCAGGCAGGTCCCGCCTTCGCGCAACAGGCGGCGTTATTCAACATTGAAACCTTTTTCGGCTGGGTCAGCGACGTCGGCAGCTTCTGTCGCGCCATAGAACCCGCCGCCCCGCTCGCTTTTACCGAGGAGAAACGCTATGCCTAAACAGGTGATTATTCCCCCCGGCACCGCTACGCCGATTGCCCCCTTTGTTCCAGGGACGCTCGCCGACGGAGTGGTATATGTCTCCGGCACTCTGCCGTTCGATAAGCAAAACAATGTGCTCTACCCCGGCGACCCAAAGGCGCAAACCCGTCACGTGCTGGAGATTATCAAAAGCGTTATCGAAACGGCGGGGGGCAGTATGGCGGATGTGACCTTCAACAGTATCTTTATCACCGACTGGCAAAATTACGCCGCGATTAACGAGGTTTACGCCGAGTTTTTCCCCGGTGATAAACCGGCGCGTTTCTGTATTCAGTGCGGGCTGGTGAAACCCGATGCGCTGGTGGAAATTGCCAGCGTCGCCCATATCGGTACTCCAACATGATGAGGCTCAATATTGCCCCGCCGCCGTGGCCCGGCTCCCCGGTGGTGGTGCTGAGCGCCGGGCTTGGCGGGGGTAGCGCGTACTGGCTGGCGCAGCGGGCGGCGCTGGAACAGCATTATCAACTGGTGTGCTATGACCATAACGGTACCGGGGAGAACCGTGGCCCGTTGCCGGAAAATTACAGCATGGCGACGATGGCGCAGGAGCTGTTCAGCGCCCTGCAGGCGGCGGGCATCATGCGCTTCGCGCTGGTTGGCCACGCCCTGGGAGCGCTGATTGGGATGCAGTTGGCGCTCGACTATCCGCGCGCGGTCAGCGCGCTGGTGCTGGTAAACGGTTGGCTAACGCTTTCCCCGCATACCCGCCGCTGCTTTCAGGTCCGCGAACGCCTGCTGCAGGCCGGCGGTGCCCAGGCGTGGGTCGAGGCTCAGCCGCTGTTTCTCTATCCGGCGGAGTGGATGGCGGCCCGCCTGCCGCGTCTCGAAGCGGAAGACGCGTTGGCTATTAGCCATTTCCAGGGCAAGGAGAATCTACTGAAAAGGCTGCAGGCCCTGAAACAGGCGGATTTTTCGCGCCGCGCGGCGGCTATCGCCTGCCCGACACTGATCATCAGCGCCACCGACGACCTGCTGGTCCCCGCCTCTTGCTCGCGAATGCTGCAGGCGGCGATTCCCGGTAGCCGACTCGTGGAAATGGCCTGGGGCGGCCATGCCTGTAACGTTACCGACAGCGACACTTTTAACCCTATTTTACGCGACGGCCTGACGACCCTGCTGCCGGTCGCCGAGGAGAATATATGAGCGAAGCAATCAACCAAAAGGCTTGCGAGACCCTATTCACCCATGCCCGGACCTACAATGGCTGGCGGGAACAGGCGGTTAACGATCGGCAGCTGCAGGAGATTTACGACTTGATGAAAATGGGGCCGACTTCGGCCAACTGTTCACCGGCGCGAATCGTTTTTGTGCGCAGCGCCGAGGGCAAAGCGAAACTCCGCCCAACGCTCTCCAGCGGCAATGTGGAAAAAACCATGCAGGCGCCGGTCACCGCCATCGTGGCCTGGGATAACGCGTTTTACGAGCGCCTGCCCGCGCTGTTTCCCCACGGCGACGCCCGGAGCTGGTTTACTTCCAGCCCGCAGCTGGCCGAGGAAACCGCCTTTCGCAACAGCTCGCTGCAGGCGGCGTATCTGATTTTCGCCTGCCGCTCGCTGGGCCTCGACACCGGCCCGATGTCGGGATTCGACCGCGAGAAAGTCGATGCGGCGTTTTTCGCCAACAGCGGCTGGAAAAGCAATCTACTGGTGAATATCGGCTATGGCGACCCCGGCAAATTGTACGACCGGCTGCCGCGCCTGAGTTTTGATGAAGCCTGCCTGCTGGCATAAGGAGACGGTAATGAACGTAGCGGATCAACACAGTTTTCGTGACGCCATGGCCCATGTCGGCGCGGCGGTCAACATTATCACCACCGAAGGGCCTGCCGGGCGCGCCGGTTTTACCGCCAGCGCGGTATGCAGCGTAACCGATACCCCGCCGACGCTGCTGGTGTGCCTCAACCGTTCGGCTTCGGTCTGGCCGGTATTCAGCGAACATCAGGCCCTTTGCGTCAATACCCTCGCGGCCGGACAGGAGGCCCTGTCGACGCTCTTTGGCGGTAAAACGGCAATGGATGAGCGCTTTGCCGCCGCCGACTGGCAAACCGGCGCGACCGGCTGCCCGCGGCTGAAAGAGGCGCTGGTCAGTTTCGACTGCCGAATCGACCAGCGGCTACAGGTCGGCACCCATGACATTCTGTTTTGCCAGGTCGTGGCTATCGCCCGCCAGCCGGAACCGCGCGGCCTGATGTGGTTTGACCGCGGCTATCACACGCTTATGCGGCCCGTTTGTTAACCTCTCACCCGGGATATCATCATGGCACTCTTCGATTTTCCTCGCTGGCAGTTAACCACCCCCGCCGCGGATGCCGGCGTTGTCGCCCCGGATGAACGTTTATCCGCCGGGCAAACGCTGATCATGGGCGTGCAGCACGCCGTGGCGATGTTTGGCGCGACCGTATTGATGCCTTTATTGATGGGGATTGACCCCAACCTGGCTATCCTGCTGTCGGGGGTGGGCACTCTGCTGTTCTTTGTCGTCACCGGCGGCCGGGTACCGAGCTATCTTGGCTCCAGCGCCGCCTTCGTCGGCGTGGTCATCACCGTGACCGGCTTTACGGGCCAGGGGTTGAATCCTCATCTCAGCATCGCCCTCGGCGGCATTATCGCCTGCGGGCTGCTCTATACCCTGATCGGTCTGGTGGTGATGAAAATCGGTACCGGCTGGATAGAGCGACTGATGCCGCCCGCGGTAACCGGCGCGGTGGTGATGGCGATCGGTCTAAACCTGGCGCCGATTGCCGTGCACAGCGTTTCCGCCAACGCCTTCGACAGCTGGATGGCGATGCTGACGGTGCTTTGTATCGGCGCCGTCGCGGTCTTTACCCGAGGACTGCTGCAGCGTCTACTGATCCTGATGGGGCTTATTATCGCCTGTGCGCTCTATGCGCTGCTGGCCAACGGATTCGCTCTTGGTAAACCGCTGGATTTTGCACCTGTCGCCCAGGCGGCGTGGTTTGGCGTCCCGCACTTGACTTCCCCCACCTTTGACAGCCAGGCGATGCTGCTGATTGCGCCGGTGGCCATCATTCTGGTGGCGGAAAACCTGGGGCATTTAAAGGCCGTATCGGGAATGACGGGGCGCAATCTGGATCCCTGGATGGGGCGCGCGTTTGTCGGCGACGGGCTGGCGACCCTGCTTTCCGGCGCCTGCGGCGGTAGCGGCGTCACCACCTATGCGGAGAACATCGGCGTTATGGCGGTGACCAAAGTCTATTCAACGCTGGTGTTTGTCGCCGCGGCGCTGATCGCCATCCTGCTCGGCTTTTCGCCCAAGTTCGGCGCCCTGATTCATACGATCCCAGGCCCGGTCATTGGCGGCGCATCAATCGTGGTCTTTGGTTTGATTGCGGTCACCGGGGCGCGGATATGGGTGCAGAATCGGGTCGATCTCAGCCTGAATGCGAATTTAATCATGGTAGCGGTGACGCTGGTTCTGGGCGCAGGCGATTTTACCTTGTCGTTGGGGGGCTTTCGCCTGGGAGGGATTGGGACGGCGACTTTCGGCGCTATTTTACTGCATGCGTTGCTTAACCGCCGCCAGCATCAGGAAAAGGTGGCAAAAGCCACTACGGTATAATCAGGGTTCGCCCCGGCGACGCGCGCCGGGGCCATAATTAGGGCTCGCGCCGATCCGCAAGCTCTGGCGCTTCCTCTGCCGCAATCTGCGGCCGCGATTTTTTCTTCCACTTCAGCTCGCTGACCAGCACTCCGGCGAGAATAAACAGACAGCCCACCAGCGCCAACAGCGGCAGACGCTCGCCGGCGATACGACCAAACACGCCAGCCCAAACCGGCTCGCCGGTGTAAATCAGCGTCGCCCGCGTCGGCGATACGCTACGCTGCGCCCAGTTCATGGTGACCTGAATAATAGCGCTGAAAATCCCCAGTCCCAGCGCGACGGCCAGCAGTTCCGGGCGCATCGGCGGGATAGACTCCCCAGCCGGCGCCATCGCGGCAAAAGCCACCAGCGAGGCGGTCGCCAGCTGTACCACCGTCACCCGGCGCACATCGACCTGACGCGCCCACGCGCTGATTAAAATGATTTCGGCAGCGATAGCCACCGCGCTTGCCAGGGTAATCATTTCGCCAATCCCCAAAGCCAGCAGATTGTTTTCCGGCCCCGCCAGCAGGATCAGCCCGATAAACGCCAACACGATGCCCACGCAGGACATGACGCCAGGCATGCGCCCAAGACACAGCCACTGCAACAGCGGCACCAGCGGTACATACATGGCGGTAATAAACGCCGATTTACTGCTGGAGATGGACTGTAAGCCCCAGGTTTGCAGGCTGTAGCCGAGCGCAATCGCTACGCCGATTGCCACACCGGCCTTAACCTCAAGCCAGGTCAGGCCGCGTAACGTACGCAGCGACAGTAGCGCCACCGCCAGCGCGGCGGTGGCAAAGCGCAGGCCGACGAAGAAAAACGGCCCGCTAAAGTTCACGGCGTACTGTACGGCAAGAAAGGTACCGCCCCAGAACATGGTGATCACAATCAGGATCAGTTCCTGCGGCGTTATCGAGAGTTTGAGCGAAGACATGAGGCGACCAATAGCAATAAATAGCTAACCAGTTTCGCAGGCGCTTCAGGCCGAAAGCAACACCCATAGACAAAAAAACCGCCGACATACGTCGGCGGCGAGGGTGATGCGGCAGGGTCGGGGGAGATTAACACCGCATCATAAAAAACAGTCCCGGCTAGCTATTGCGATTGCCGTGACTATTTTTACCCCCTTTTTTGCCAGCTTCCGAGGCGCGTTGAGGATCGTTTTTAAAGTTCCCCCCGCTGTGCTGGCCACCTTTACGACCTGCTTCTGATGCTCTGGCACGATCTTCGGCAAAATTGCCGGAACCGCCACGATGGTTTGCCATTACTGACCTCCATTGGGTTTGACATCATATTGCATTAGGTGAGTTCTGGGCCTAAGCCCCCGCGGCATATGGCATGGCCATTATGCATCGCGTGCTTATAAGCGTAGTAAATGAAACTCATTCCCCAAGCAAATAGTCACATTCCGCAACATTTAATCGTCAAAACCAGACGCCAGCGGCGATCGCAACCGCTAAGCATTTCTTCTTACAGCTGAAATCAGCCCTGCGCAAAATGTATCTATTTGCTACGAGGCATGTTGCAAATTAATCTTTGCCATTTTGTTATAAATCAAACAAATGTTTGTTGGATTTGCACTCTGCGCCACAGGTCTTATCTTTATAGGTAGCCAGTCGTTTGGCTGGACAATTACGCAACCGAGGAGTGATGCAAATGGCTAAAATTCTGGTGCTTTATTATTCCATGTATGGACACATCGAAACCATGGCTCATGCCGTTGCCGAAGGGGCAAATAAAGTTGACGGCGTTGAGGTGGTTGTGAAGCGCGTGCCGGAAACTATGCAGGCTGAAGCGTTTGCCAAAGCAGGCGGGAAAACACAAAATGCGCCCGTCGCCACACCGCAGGAACTGGCGGAGTATGATGCCATCATCTTTGGTACCCCTACCCGTTTCGGCAATATGTCGGGACAGATGCGCACCTTCCTGGATCAGACCGGCGGCCTGTGGGCTTCCGGCGCGCTGTATGGCAAAGTCGCCAGCGTCTTTAGTTCAACCGGTACCGGCGGCGGCCAGGAGCAGACAATTACCTCAACCTGGACTACCCTTGCCCATCATGGGATGATCATTGTGCCGATTGGCTACGGCGCGCAGGAGCTGTTTGATGTCTCCCAGGTGCGCGGCGGCACGCCATATGGCGCAACCACCATCGCAGGCGGCGACGGCTCCCGTCAGCCAAGCCAGGAAGAGCTGGCTATCGCTCGCTACCAGGGTGAGCACGTCGCCAATGTAGCTGTGAAATTACACGGCTAACCTTCAACAGGAGGAGTTGCATGCCGAATCAAGAAGCGAAGGCCCACCACGTGGGCGAATGGGCAAGCTTACGTAATACCTCTTTGGAAATCGCCGAAGCCATTTTCGAACTCGCGAATTACGATGAAAAGCTGGCGGAGAAAATTTGGGAAGAAGGCAGCGATGAGGTGCTGTCGCGAGCTTTCGCCAAAACCGATAAAGACAGCCTCTTCTGGGGCGAACAGACCATCGAACGTAAAAACGTCTGATAGCGCAATTGCGCGGGCATTGCGCCCGCGCTCATTCATCACCCGGACTGCTCCGGGTTTTTTGTTTTATTTTGCCGCCTCGTTCATGACCTTTTTGAACGTCTCCAACGGGCAGAATCCCTGGTCATCAACCGGACAACCGTTAAGCGCCAGCGTGACCCGCTGCGGTGGAGATTGCAGGCTCAAAGCATCCGCGTTGCGCAGCTGTTCAGTGCTTTGATAGACATACTCAATCTTCATTAAATCGCGATTGCTGCCGCTATCGTGCCAGCGCTGGAACAGCAGCTTGCCGCCGATGGGGGTGCGCTCATACTGGCCGGGTAACTGGTAGGGTTTAAAGTCCAGCGCCGTCAGCAGCGAAGCGATGTTGGAATCATGCCCGACCAGCAGCGTCACTTTCGCCTTAGCGGCGCCATCGCCCACCAGCGCATTATCGATATATTTAACCAGCGGCTTAGCGACGTTGCGCGCCACTTCCGCGGAAGTAAACAGACTATCCTGATAGCCATTTTTCAGCTTTGACAGCACCTGCCACTGCTTATCGCTGGCAATTTCGCCCCACGCCACCTGATCCTTCGGAAAACCTTCGTAGTACTGCAGGGTGAAGGCATCCACCAGCGAGTTACCGACCTTCAGCGGCCCGGAAACACCTGGCTCCTGCTGATATTTGGCGCTAAAGGTATCTTTACCGTCGCTAAGCGAGCAGACATGCTTTTCTTTACAGGATGGCGAATTACGATAGTCGGTCATCTCTTCCAGCAGCTTGTAGCTCTCAGCGAGCTGCATCCCCTGACGCTCTTTTTCCATTGCCTGCACCGCTTTTTGCGCGAATTCGGCTGAATCGTCAGTAATGACCGGGTTGAACGTGGGATCCATCGTTCCCATCTGCGGCTGATGATGCACAGGCACCCCGCAGCCAGGGAAAGCGCCGGTAATAAAGAACTGCGCGGTGGCGACGGTGCGCTGCAGGCTATTAGCATAGGCGTAGACGGCATTTTCCGGCGGGCATTCGCCGCTGGTCACCAGCTTCTGCTGCGCCAGCCACTCACGCATATAGTGGCCCATATAGACCTCCAGCACGCCGCCTTTGGTGGTTAACTGGCCGCCTGGCACATCCCACTGCGGCCAGGATTTCGGCGTCGACTGCTCAAGTACGCTGCCGTTATTGGCCAGCGGCGCGCGCAGGTTGTGGCGGCTCATGATCAGCACCTGTTGCAGTTGATACCCTTCCGGCGCAACGGCGTCCTGCGCCTGGGCGCCGGCGGATAACAATACGGCCCCGGCCACCGCGGCGGCGAGTAGACTTTTTTTCATCCCTTCATCCTCAGTCATTTATTATCATCGCCATCATTGTGACGGATTTATGACATTCTTGCGGGCAATGGCTCACAAACTGAGGCGTCGGTCGCTTTTTTAACACTTCAGAGATGGCCGGGAGCGGCAGATTCAGGACCGTAGATACGGTTATCGGTTGGCAACTTTCTTAAGGAGTTTTCCCGGACGCGGCGCGTTGCGCCTTCTCCGGGCTACCAAATCGCACAGCGCTGTAGCCCCGGTAAGCGGCAGCGCCACCGGGGATTTGAGGCCGCAACACCGGCAGTTTCAGCCTGCATGGTGAATAAATTAACGGCAGGTCGCCCGGATAAAGCGCAAGCCATAACCCGCGAGTACCTCAGTTGGTATGATCTTAACCGCTACCGAAGGCATAAAACAGAGTCAGGATGAGTGTCGCAGAGGGAGTGGCGAAAGCGGCTACCTATTCCGGTAATGGCACCGCCGCCAGCGTACAAATCGCTTCATGTTCGCCGCCCCGGCGGTCGACCATCACCACTTTATCTCCGGCCTTTTTACCTTCGCAGGGTTTTAACACCTGCTCGACAATTCGTTCGCGAACCTGTTGGCTTTCCGACTGCGCCCAACTGGCAAAAGCCGTCAGCATAAGCGCCGAAGCAAGCAGGCCGGCGAGACTTGTTTTAAACATGCATTACTCTCAGAAAATTCTCATTCAACGGTTAGCGTAACAGCCGCAATCCAATCCGTCTGTAAAATGACTTAACGGAGTGTTACATCAGACGCTAAGGCGCGCACATAGCGTCACAATACATTAACAGCATCAATATTTTAACATAATGAGCCATGCTGGATGCCTTTGGCACTTTTAGGTCATCTTTCGGAAACATCCCGATGTTATCGTCTTCGTGAGGCGTTATTTTTTCTTCTGTTTAAACAAATTATTAGGTTAATTTATGTCGGGTTTCTTGCTCTTTATCGTGGCGATCGCTCTACTGGGTGTCGCCGTTTACAGCCTGGTGTCTTACATCAAAGAACGTCGCGCCGGTCAGTTGCCAACCGATAAAAAAAAGAAATAACTTCACTTTGCCAATCTTTACACCCGGGCTGCGTATTACCAGGGAAGAAGCCGATCTCATGGTCGGCTTCTTCCCGTCTATACAATAAGATTCAGCTCAATACCCCATATGTTGATATGCCTTATTGACGGCTAAAACAGTCAATGACAAACCAGCGCCAAAAGCGATAATTGCAGGAATGGCTATACTCGCCACGATCCACAGCGTAGAGATATGTTCAGGTTTAGGCGTAAAACTCACATTATAAAACAGCCACGAAATCATCAGGCCTCCCGATACTATAACGCTGTGCACAACAGGTGGTATCGTATGGCCCCACTTAGCTTTGTCGGGTAAATTCGTCTTCTTTGAAGACAAGGAAGTAATAGCAAACTTGTTATTTTCAGATGTCGCCACCAGCTGCTCGCCTTGCGCATATCTAACGGCATCGGCAGCCAGCGCCAAAGCCAGCCATCGATAACCGGCACTCTTTTCCCCTAGTGAGGCCTCCATATCCAGGCGTTCTGACGCCAGATTTTTTGCATCTAACGCCTGCAATAATGGGTATTTATCCACTCTGGACAATCCTGTATACCACAGTGTTTTAGGTGCAATAACGGACTCAACCTCCAGATAGACCGGCATCTTTTCTTCTACATCAGTAACGCCGGACATCGGCTGATAAAGATATACCGGCTTTTCGCCTGCTCCTCTGACATAGTGATTAGTGAACAAAAACGCACAGGCGCTTTCCATGCTTTTAGAATCGCTATCTTCTTCATGCATATCGACAGTAATGACGATTCGGTTAATGACGTTGTCATCGGGCGCAGCGATCCATTTATCCACCATGCCGTACTCCGGACACTCGGTAAGGTATTCGATTTCACAGGCGTTGGCGTTAGGGATATTCAGATGCTCCAGCACCCTCCTCAATGCATCTACACAGAAGTTATCTCCCCCACGTACCCAGACGATAATTTCAATTCCGCGGTAATTATTACCGTTCAACATCATAGCCATTGGGGTAAGCAATTTCGTGAAAATTTGCTCATTACGGGTCTGCTCGAAAAGATCTTCAATTTCTATCCTGAGAGGGGTTTTCGGCGCTAACGGAAACTCTCCCTCCAGTTTCAGCATATTGAGCGCAGGCTGTTCTAAAGGGGTTAGAGTAGTCCAGGCGGCTAGCGCGATATTTTTTCGGGCATAGGTTTTAAGCTCCACCTCCCAGGATTTGGCAATATATTTGCGTATTTCTGCGTAACACACTGTCGCACTCAATACCATCTTCACGAAGAACAATATCGTGGTCAAAACACAGGCAGGAAGTAATACGGAAGGAATGAAGAACTCACACGTGACCGGTTTATTTTCAGGCCAGACTAGCGCCTGTATAAACAGGCATACCGCGATAAGCGCTACATAAATCATCACGACAGCCAATACAGGCATCTCATCCTGAATATCTTCCTGCTCAGAATATAGCCACCATTCCATTACACCGCTCCCGCAGTTTGTAGCGTCGTTCGTATCGCGCATCCACATTCAGCTTTACAGCCATCCACCACCACACCGCGACCGTTCATCGTCCAAAAGGGGTGGCACTCAGTAATACCGAAAGTCCCTTTGTGCGTAGCACACTGAACTTTGTCACCTTTTAGGGTGACAGGGGCTCCCATAAATTCAGCACCGGATGATGTGATCACTTTTCCTCCGCCCGCCAGCGGATCATTTAACCTAATGACACCTTTCATTATTTTTGCTCCCTTAACGTCCTGCATCCATATCACAACGCATATGATCCCAACCGGTATAGCCTTTTACTTCGGGTACTCTGTCGGGGAGCCCCTGGTAGTTGGTGTGGAATTTTGCCGTATCGTTCTCAAGTCCTTGTTTGGTCATATAAACCATCCCCCATGACCAACCTGGAAACTGGGGGGTTATAGTGTGAGTTTCCCCTTCAATGACATATTGGATACCCGGGCCACCAGCCGCCAGACGCGGATCGTCGAACGGTTTGGACGACATATACAGTCGGTGCTTCGTCTGCAAAAAACCCTGGTCGTTGACGACGGTGAAAGAGAGAACATCATCTCGAGGGGGAGAATTCATCCCATCCGGCTCGTTATAACCCGGCGAATATCCGACAGGACTCCAGGTTTGACCGTTATCTTTCGAGACAATAAACCCATCTATTTCCCAGTTAGGAATAGCAATATAGCGATCAGAAGGGTGGATAAATTTTTTGGTAAAAATTCGATAGAACTGACTTACCGGCTCGGTATGAATCCCCCTCAGTGTATCCGTGTACCAGAGTTCGCCTTCACAGCCCCACCCCTTCAGCTCCAGATAGCGGTGGTCATCGAAACGATAAATAACCTGCGTCGGCGGCTGTTGCGCCTGACATCCAACGGCCATAAGCATGGCCGCCAGAGCGGTGAATAATCCTTTCATGGCTATCTCCCCGCATCCATATCACAACGCATATGATCCCAACCGGTATAGCCTTTTACTTCGGGTACTCTGTCGGGTAGCCCCTGGTAGTTGGTGTGGAATTTTGCCGTATCGTTCTCAAGTCCTTGCTTCGTTATGTAATCCATACCCCACGAAGGCCCCGGGGATTGCGGAGTAATAGTGTGAGTTTCCCCTTCAATGACATATTGGATACCCGGGCCACCAGCCGCCAGACGTGGATCGTCGAACGGTTTGGACGACATATACAGTCGGTGCCTGGTCTGCAAAAAACCCTGATCGTTGACGACGGTGAAAGAGATAAGGTCATCATATGGAGGGGACGAATCACCGTTTGGCTCATTTTCTCTGGGAGCAAATGAGGATGGATACCACGTTTTTCCGTAGTCCTTTGACACTATAAACCCCGCGGAATCCCAAGTTGGCAGCGCAATGTAACGCTCAGACGGATGAATAAATTTTTTAGTATATATTCTGTAAAATTGGCTAACTGGTTCGGTGTGAATCCCCCTCAGTGTATCCGTGTACCAGAGTTCGCCCTCACAATCCCAGCCTTTCAGCTCCAGATAACGGTGGTCATCGAAACGATAAATGACCTGCGTCGGCGGCTGTTGCGCCTGACATCCAACGACCATAAGTATGGCCGCCAGAACAGTCCCTGATGTGTATCTCTGCTTCATAAATATTCCCTAGATATCGAGCGCTGACCGTTGGTTTCCGATACCCAGTTCCCTGTCACTTTTGGGTTTCGGCATCTCCCACTGCAGGTTTGCCACTTCCTGATTACCGGCAGCCAGGTCGCGGGATGGCCTCACCCTGGTCGCATTGTTAAATTCGTTTACTACCCCAAAATCCCCTTTCGGCAATATCTCGTCAGGCTTGTTCATGTAGAATTTCGTTTCCTGAAGGTTTAACTTTCCATTCTGGTAGTATTCTTTAGCCTGAGGGTATTTATTCAAAGGATCGCGCCAGTCTGCACGATGCAGTAGATCTTCCCAGAACTTACCCGCTTTATAGTCAAATGAACGACATGGACCAATTGCCAGGTCAAACGCCATAGCATGGGATGGGGCAAATTCGCTCATAACGATCGATGAGTGCTGGCTGTAACCCACCGGGTCGGCTTTCTGCCATTCGTTTTCAAGCTCTTCGCGAGGTTTAAGCCATGTCAGCGTAAGTTGAGAAAAGTCTTTCGTTCCAATGACCTCACCATGAATAACTTCTACCTTTCGCTCATAGCTTTCCATTTTCAGCTCATCCGCCGTCAGAATATGGCCAGGGCGCCAACTCAGGCTTGCGTAACGGCTAAGCGAATAGGTGGCGCTGCGAGTTCGTTTGATAGCGTAGGCTTTTGCTGAATAGGAGATATAGGCATCCGGACTGTCCGGATCGATATACGCGGTATACGGTTTA
Source organism: Klebsiella sp. CN_Kp088 (assembly GCF_040064335.1). Lineage (NCBI taxonomy): Bacteria > Pseudomonadati > Pseudomonadota > Gammaproteobacteria > Enterobacterales > Enterobacteriaceae > Klebsiella > Klebsiella sp. CN_Kp088. The sequence goes on from NZ_JBEAIQ010000040.1 coordinate 29,793, forward strand.
TCGCTCGTTTTCGGATCATTGTCCGGATGGTTATCCTGCCCCTGCAGTTTAAAGACGAACGGCTGCGGCAGTTCTTCTCCATTAACGATAACATCATGCGCGGTATAAGCCGTGTTGGTGAGAGAGCTATATTCCGCATCCCCTTTATGTGATGGCGGTAACTCAAAAGGCTTTCCGGTCGGGGCGATTCCGGTCTGCCCATGCTGATAGAACACCCGTTGATATAGATTGGGAATAGCACTGGCTATGTTCATGGGGATCCCCCGCCAGCCAATTCCCTGAATATTCTTCAGCGATACCGTGCCATCGTTTGGACAGAAATAGTTATAGACCTTGCCATTATTGTCCCGACGGTACTTTTCATCCTGCCGCAGTGGGCTATCTGACGCTTTTCGTAACGTACAGGCCCCTTCCATTGCCAGCAGGTTAGCTTCTGATATTTCACCTCCTTTGTACTGAGTTGCCATCAACGCACAAAAATTTTTAAAGGTCGTTTGCCGGGCGTTATCCGTCTGGTGGTGCCCGGGCTGAATATCTTCACTCAGACGCCCTTCCAGCGAATACGGCGAATGGTTCAAAATGACACAGTTAACTGGATCATATCCGGCCTGCTTTACCAGCATATTTGCCAGCATGGTGATGATCGTACCCTGACTATGCGCGACGATGTTAATTACATCATTTGCCGTCGTCAGATCACGTCGGATTGTCAGGATTAAATCGGCCAGACGTTGCGCGGCAAAAAACTGATAAATACGATGTGGATTAGGGAAAATAGGGTGCGTAAAATCACCGCCGTTCATGTACAGCGTGCTAAATCCAGCTGCGGCTAGCGCTACCCCTCCCGCACCCGGTCCGAGCATATCCGGGATGTTCGTTGTGGCGTTCGCGAACGTCCCGCCCCCTTTGGCAAAGTTAACATCAAGGGCATTTTTAAAGTTGTCGTTCTGGTACTTAAACCTACCTTTGCCATCGTTACCCAGTTCAGCTTTCTTATCGGCGTTATCTTCCTGGTAAGCGTCAAACGGCAGGTGCGCGCTGTCTTGTAGCGTGCTGACCTCATTCCGGTAACGCTGTTGATCGCCCATGTACTCTTCACGCGTGACAGGCTTATACCCCCAATAGAACGGGATGATGGGTGAACGGCCGGGAACGGTGATTCGGTAGTCTTTCCATTCGTGGGCATAAAAATCCGGCCGATTAAGCCGTTTCTTCAGTCCGGCAATAATCCCCTTCTCCTGATTCTGGTACGCCTCGCCGACGTCGTTCACGCCATGGACCAAAATCACTATCCCCGGCATCGGTCGGGGAATGCCAACCCTGCAGGTCTGCGCCTCCAGCCCCAGTGATTTATGCACTCCTACATCATTCTCAGACACAATACGCGGGCAATACGGCTTCTTTTTCTCGACAGTCATTACAGTACCTCCAGTTTGTACGAATCAAGATCGGCCGAATCGAGCAATGGAGAGCAACCATTGCTGTCCGTCTCGCCCTCGAGCACTTCGCCGGTTGAGCTCTTGAGCCTGAAAGGACGATTCGCCAGAACCTGTTCCGGATCGTCAGAAGCATGCAGTTGATAGCGACGCGTAAAGGTTCCTTTATCAAAGGCAGGTGCTTGCACCTGCGCGCTTTCTGGCCCCAGATACCTGAGATTCGGCCCTTTAATATCGACCCCGACAGGAGAGAAAATCTCAACCTGGCCATCAGGGCTGATACGGATCCCGCCGCCTCCGCACACCAGTTGTATGCCCTGTTTGGCGCTGCCATGCAGTCTCCCGTCCGTACTGGTTAGCGTAAAATCCTGCTGAGAGAGCATATGTATGGCGCCGCGCTGCGCCTGCGTGGTGATATCCCCGGCGCCGGCAACCATCTGAATACCTAGCTTGCGGGCAAACAATGAGAGTTTTTCGCCAACGGCCAGCGAGAATTTCTTCATCACGTTCATACTGGCGTGACGACCTGCCGTCGTAATCACATCCTGTCCGGCGGACAGTTGCAGACTTTCCGGGGTCACATGCGCCTGTCCTTGCCCGCCATAGGTCAGCAGAGCTGCACCGCTGAGTCTATTCAGCGTCTGGCCGAGCGTATTTTGCCGATCGGTATCCACATTACTGGCGCCGGCCGTTAGTGCGCTTTGTTGCAATGTCATTGCCAGCGAGAGCGCTTTTTCCAGTTGCGTAATCGCGGCGGTCATATCCAACTGCTGCCCCTGGGCCCGCGGCTGCGCTTGCGTGGTGATCATCACCCCCTTTGCCGCACGCAAAGCCATCCAGTCATCGGTACGGGCCTCCAGCCCTTCCCCGCGTTTTTTTCCTTCCGCATCGACAAGGTGGCCCAGATTGAGTTGCCCCTTGCCGTGCTCCGTCGAAATCTTGATATGCTCCTTACCCCGGCGGTCCTCCAGACGGATTTTGTTCAGCGCTGCCGTGCGGATAATATTGCGGGTATCATTACGGTTTGTGACCAGATCGGGGCGAGCGCCGTCATGCATCACATGCGCAATGAAGGGCCTGTCCGGGTCGCCACCTTCAAAGGCAATGGCAACTTCCGTCCCATCCAGCAACGGAAAATGAAAACCGTAAGTGTCGCCGGCGTACGGCCTGCCCAGCCGGACGAGTGCGCTTTCAAAGCCGCTGCGTTTTTCATTGAGATCAAAATCAAACTTCACGCAGTAACGCCCCCTGGCATCCACCCCGGCATACGTTTTATCCCTTCCGATAGAGGCCACCCGCGCGGGCACCGTACCGGCAATGACAGGTCGCGACAGAGACTCCGGTCGAAAGTTGTATCCTGACAGATACGGAATGCCGGCGAGCTGCGCGTGATAATGCCGGGCTCGACTGCCCGTAATCGTCATGGTGGTAATCAAAAAACCCGGTTTGAAGCCGTCTGGTACCGGCCCAGTAAGGTGAAACATAACGCCAGGCCGCAGCGCCGGATCGCTGGTTGTTGCACTGAGCCGGCTCTGCTCATTCAGTAGACGTTCATAGCGTAGGCGGGCGTAAAACGTGGCCGTCTCAGCTTCTGTTGCGTGAAAATCGCCGTCTGCGAGGTAATGATCGGCGTAGTGATACTCTCCCCCGGACGTAATCCCCTCCGGGATATCATTATTGATAATGGTTTTAATAGCTTGTGGAGAATACGGATCGCGATAGTTGTAGGTGCGTACTAATACCTGTTCAGGAATCAGCGAGTGCTGCTCTTCCAGATCGGTCACATACTCGTCATAGCTGGTCATCCCGGAATAGCGGACGTAGGGGAGTTTTTTATCGCGGTAAATGTATCGACTGTCAGAGTCAGCAAAAATCACCACGGTTTCCGTCTGAACCTTATGGTGATTCTCAAAACGAAACCAGATGCCAATTTCAGCCAACAGCCGACGAATAAACTGCAGATCCGTTTCTTTCCACTGAATAATCATTTCCCTTCGAGGATAGGTGTAACTCAGCCTGTCGAAATCGATATTATACCCTTTGAAGTAGCCGCTATTTTTCATGAGTTGCGTAACAACTTCCGGCACGGTGACATCCGTATACACCGCTGAGCGATAATTTTTATCCAGCAGCGCAAGCTCATGCTCCAGCACGCACTCATATAGCGCCTCATCTGAGGACGACTTCAGGCGGGTAAATTGTGTTATAACGCCGTTAATCTGACGTACCGGCACCCAGGCTGCCTCGTTCTGCCAACGCGCGTTCGGATTAGGCGCCCGAAGATAAAACCGCGCGATCTGATTGAGAACAGCTCCGGCCGGAATATTGTCATCGGCACTGGTAAAACGGATGGTATAACGATACGGTTTGCTGAGCGTCTCTTCGCCTATAAAAGAATGCACATCGACAGCCGTACTTTTGCTTCGCGGAAAGTAAAGCAAATAACGGTTTAATGTATCCTGTAATTGAATTATTTTAGTTTGTTCTGTCATAACCAAATATCCTTTTGATAAAACAGCACTGACCAAAAATAATACGCCCAGCAACACAAAATTAAAATATAAGTTTATTACCCCATAATATATAATATTACCGGCCCATTATATTCACAGCGGAAATAAAAACCGTTCATTTAAAGTCGACAAAAAAACAAAAGATGGGGTAAAAGCAGATATTCAAGTCATTAAAAAGGGCTCCATGATAAACATGGAGCCCTTTTTCGACATCAGGCCTGGCTGCCTTGTTGTCGTGGTAACAGCAAATTACGACTCCCAGGCCTGCTCCGCTTTCGTCGCGTCAAACTGCGGCGGCGGTTTACGGAAACGGCGGGTCAGGTAGGTCAGATAAAGCAATCCCAGCGCGGCCCACACCAGCCCCAGCGTCAGCGAGGTCGCCTCGAGGTTCAACCACAGCACCCCCACGGTCAGGGCGCCGACCATTGGCAACAGCAGATAGTGGAAGCGATCTTTCCAGGTTTTGTTATACCCCTTGCGCCGCCAGAAGTGGTTGTATACCGAGAGATTAACGAAGGTAAAGGCCACCAGCGCGCCGAAGTTGATAAGCGCCGTCGCGGTCACCAGGTCGAAGAACAGCGCCGACAGCGCGACGATGCCCACCATAATCACGTTCAGCGCCGGGGTACGCCATTTCGGATGCACATAGCCGAAAATGCGTTCCGGGAAGACGTTATCCCGGCCCATCACGTACAGCAAGCGCGACACGCTGGCGTGTGACGCCAGGCCCGATGCCAGGGTATTAACAAAAGTGGTGCACAGGAAAATCGACTGGAACAGCTTGCCGCCGACATACAGCGCAATTTCCGGCAGCGCGGCATCCGGATCTTTAAAGCGATGGATATCCGGGAAGAACAGCTGCATAAAGAACGAGGCGACGATAAAAATAATGCCGCCGTACATCGCGGTAAGGAAGATGGCCTTCGGGATCACCCGCGCGGCATTCGGGGTTTCTTCAGAAAGCGTGGTAACGGCGTCAAAGCCGAGGAACGAGAAGCAGACAATCGTCGCGCCGGTAATAATCGGGATCAGATGCGCATTCTCGCTGATAAACGGCTGCAGCGACCAGACGGTGCCAACGCCCTCGCCTTTATGCAGCCCTTGTACCACCAGAATCACAAACACCACCATGATGGAGATCTGCACCAGCACGAACAGGGTATTGAAGTTGGCCACCAGGTTAACGCTTTTCAGATTCGCCGCGGTCAGAATGGCGACAAAGGTCACCACCCACACCCACGGCGGCACTTCCGGAAACAGCGCGGAGAGGTAGATCTTCGCCAAAAGGACGTTAATCATCGGCAGGAACAGATAGTCGAGCAGCGAGGACCAGCCGACCATAAAACCGATGTGCGGGCTAATTGATTTTTGCGCATAGGTGTAGGCCGAGCCCGCTTCCGGGAACTGGCGCACCAGCTTGCCGTAGCTGATGGCGGTGAACAGCACTCCAGCCAGCGCCAGCAAATACGAGGCCGGAACGTGGCCATTGCTGATACCGGAAACGATGCCGAAGGTATCAAACACCGTCATGGGGGTTAGATAAGCCAGCCCCATCATTACCACTTGCCACAGTTTGAGCGATTTACGCAGACGCGGTTTCCCCGCCTGAGCGGCGTTTTCTGCAGGAAGATTAGCAGCCATGACGCATTCCCCCCATGCCGACGACAGTTTGCGGGCACAAAGACCGGGTAACAAACCTGCTTAGCAAGGGGGTAAGGCGTAAATAAAAGGGTAAGACGGACCGATGAACGGCGGTAAGTTGGCATCCAATGCGGCCAAAGAGGCCCCCTTCTCCCTGCGGATATTTGAACATCTGCATCATCTCATTTCCTCGTCACACACTGTGTCGTTAACTGAAGCCCCGTTGCCGCCTGCGCTCCTTAACGCGACATCCGGGAAATGGCTGGGCTCCCAGCAAAAAAGAACGACCAGGCTCCGCTCAGGCCGTATGATGCTACCGATTAAACTAATGCGCCCCTTACGGGGCGAACATCAGGCGTTTTTCAACATCCACTCAATTTCCGTTTCTGTGATAAGACGCTCGAACTGCAGTAACTCATCATTCTTACAGGCGTGGTAAACGTGGCAGAAACGCTCGCCAAGACGCTCCCGCAGATGATCGTTTTGCATAAACTCCCACAGGGCGTCGCTCTGGCGGATCGGGAACGGCAAGCCTTCTTGTTCCAGACCGTTACCTTCCACCTCGTCCTGCAGCGGCAGCGGGTTATCCAGCCCGTGCAGGATACCGGCGAAAATCGCCGCCATCACCAGATACGGGTTGGCGTCCGCCCCGGCTACGCGGTATTCAACGCGGTGGTTATGCCGATCGCCACACGGAATGCGCAGCGCTACCGTACGGTTGTTATGCCCCCATGACGCCTGCGTCGGCACATACATGCCCGCCTGGAAGCGACGATACGAGTTCACGTTCGGCGCCAGCAGCGCCATCGACGCCGGCATCAGATCAATCATCCCGGCCAGCACGCGTTTCAGCAGGGCTGAATCCTCGCCGTCCGCATCCGCCAGCACGTTTTCGCCCTTATTGTTTTGCATGCTGATATGGATATGCATCCCGCTACCCGCATGCTCTTCATAAGGTTTCGCCATAAAAGTGGCGTGCATCTTATGCTTCTCCGCCATTAAACGCACGAGACGTTTTAATGCCAGCGCATCATCGCACGCATCCAGCACGTTATCGGTGTGGTGGAGGTTGATTTCGAACTGCCCCGGAGAGGCTTCGGCCACCGCGCCATCCGCCGGGATCAGCTGTAACTGGGCCAGTTCGTCAATATCATTCAGTACATCGGCAAAATGGTTGAGGTTATCAACGGAATAGACCTGGCTTTGGGTATTACGGTCGTCGGTGCCGGGCGCGCACGGCGGCTGCAGGTAGCCTTCGGCATCGCGTTTGCGATCGAGTAAATAGAACTCCAGCTCTACCGCTACCACGGGGAACAATCCGCGCTGGCGGAGCTGCTGCCAGAGGCGGTTGAGTACGTTCCGCGGCTCAACGTCAAAGGGAGCGCCATCTTCATCAACCATGGTCAACAGGACCTGGCCGATGTATTCCGGATCGGCTGCCGAAGGGGTCAACGTGCCCAATACCGGGACACAGCTGCGGTCCGGTTCGCCCATATCCTGGCCAAGCCCGGCCTCTTCCACCACGTTGCCGAGAATATCCATCGCGAAAACGGACGCCGGGAAGTAGCAGCCCTTCTCCAGCTTGCTGAGGCTGGCGACCGGAATGCGTTTGCCGCGGAAGCAGCCGTTCAGGTCTGTGAGGAGTACATCGACATACTGAGTGTTGGGGTAGGTTTCGAGGTAGCGCTTCACTTCTTTAGCGAACGCGCTTACCCGTCTCTCTTCCGTCTGCTGAACAAAATTCTCAACTTCTACGATATTGGTATCCATGATTCACCGCCGTTGTTTTAGTTTTCGGACCCTGACTGAAAACGTCAAATATAATGTCCACCCTTCGAATGTGTATGCAAACAAAATGTTTGTCAAATGTTAAATTAAGTTTGCAAACGGCTATTTCCACTGCTAGATTGAGAAAATATTGAACGATATGGCCGTTTATCAGCCACTGGCGGTCATAATTTAGTCCACTTTGTGAGGGCGATCATGGAAAATATAATGTACAAGCCAGTTATTGGCGTCGTGATGTGTAGAAACAGGCTTAAGGGTCACCAGACCCAGACTCTGCAAGAAAAGTACCTGAATGCCATTGTTAACGCTGGCGGACTGCCGATTGCCCTGCCGCACGCGCTGGCCGAGCCGGAACTGCTGGATGCGTTAGTCGATAAACTGGACGGGATCTACCTGCCAGGCAGCCCCAGCAACGTGCAGCCGCACCTTTATGGTGAAAACGGCGATGAGCCTGACGCCGACCCCGGGCGTGATCTTCTGAGCATGGCGCTAATTAACGCCGCGCTCGAAAGGCGCATCCCCATTTTCGCCATCTGCCGAGGGCTGCAGGAACTGGTTGTCGCCACCGGCGGGACTCTGTATCGTCGTCTGTTTGAACAGCCGGAACTGCTGGAGCATCGCGAAGATCCTGAACTACCGGTGGAGCAGCAGTATGCGCCGTCCCACCAGGTGGAGGTGCAGGAAGGAGGTTTACTTTCTCAGTTAATACCGGGCTGCAACACGTTTTGGGTAAACTCGCTACACGGCCAGGGCGCAAAAACGCTGGGTTCGCGTCTGCGCGTGGAGGCCCGTTCACCGGATGGGCTGGTTGAGGCGGTCAGCGTCAACGACCACCCTTTCGCGCTGGGCGTGCAATGGCATCCTGAATGGAACAGTAGCGAATACGCCCTGTCGCGTATGTTGTTTGATGGTTTTATCACCGCCTGTCAGAGCCATGTCGCCGAAAAGCGGCGGCTCTGACCACTACAGTTAAGGAAATGCAAATATGAGCGATGACGGACTGGCGCCAGGGAAACGTCTGTCAGAGATCCGCCAACAGCTGGGTCTTTCACAGCGTCGTGCCGCCGAACTGTCTGGGTTAACACATAGTGCCATCAGCACCATAGAGCAGGACAAAGTCAGTCCTGCCATCAGTACGCTGCAAAAGCTGCTGAAAGTATATGGGCTGTCGCTCTCGGAATTCTTTTCTGAACCCGAAAAGCCGGATGAACCGCAGGTCGTCATTAATCAGGACGATCTTATCGAAATGGGGAGTCAGGGCGTTTCAATGAAACTGGTTCATAACGGAAATCCGAACCGTACGCTGGCGATGATTTTTGAAACTTACCAGCCTGGGACCACAACCGGGGAGAGAATTAAGCATCAGGGTGAGGAGATAGGCACCATACTGGAAGGTGAGATCGTGCTGACGATTAACGGTCAGTCGTACCACCTGGTGGCTGGACAGAGCTATGCCATTAATACCGGCATCCCTCATAGCTTCAGCAACACCTCGGCAGGTATCTGCCGCATTATCAGTGCCCATACCCCCACCACATTCTGATTTCTTAGCCTGAGCAGGTTTCAGGCTTTCTTCAGGCCTGTCACGGCGGATGTAATATTTCCGCCGCGGCGAAGAACTCGCAGTACTAATACCTGCGCAGCGCGGAAATCTTATTTCCTGCTGGCCCAAAGATAATTAACGCCAGTGAATGGCGAAGAGACGGTTTTCTACCCCGGGGACGCCCTGCGCCCTGAGCAGCCTGAAAACGCCGAACCCTATATTTTGCCGATGATGTTTTTAAGGAGTCATGATGAATTTTCAGCACCTGGCTTACTGGCAGGAAAAAGCGAAAAAACTGGCCATTGAAACGCGCTTATTTATTAACGGCGAATATTGCGCCGCGGCCGATAATACCACCTTTGAGACTATCGACCCTGCCGCACAGCAGACATTAGCGCAGGTCGCCCGCGGTAAAACAGCCGACGTCGAACGGGCAGTGAAAGCCGCGCGTCAGGCTTTTGATAACGGCGACTGGTCGCAGGCCTCTCCGGCCCGGCGTAAAGCGGTTCTCACGAAATTTGCTGACCTGATGGAAACCCATCGTGAAGAGCTGGCACTGCTGGAAACGCTCGATACCGGCAAACCGATTCGCCACAGCCTGCGCGACGATATTCCCGGCGCCGCCCGCGCCATTCGCTGGTACGCCGAAGCGCTGGATAAAGTTTATGGCGAAGTGGCGCCCACCGGCGGCAACGAGCTGGCAATGATCGTTCGTGAACCGATTGGCGTGATTGCCGCGGTGGTGCCGTGGAACTTCCCGCTGCTGCTGGCCTGCTGGAAACTCGGCCCGGCGCTGGCGGCTGGTAATAGCGTAATCCTCAAACCCTCGGAAAAATCGCCGCTCACCGCCCTGCGTCTGGCAGGGCTTGCGAAAGAAGCCGGACTTCCGGACGGGGTGTTAAACGTGATCAGCGGCTTTGGCCACGAGGCCGGGCAGGCGCTGGCGCTGCATCCTGACGTTGAAGTCATCACCTTCACCGGATCCACCCGTACCGGCAAACAGCTGCTGAAAGATGCCGGCGACAGCAATATGAAGCGCGTGTGGCTGGAAGCGGGCGGTAAGAGCGCCAATATCGTCTTCGCCGACTGTCCGGATCTGCAAAAAGCGGTCAACGCCACCGCCGGCGGTATCTTCTATAACCAGGGGCAGGTCTGCATCGCCGGCACCCGCCTGCTGCTGGAAGAGAGCATCGCCGACGAGTTCCTGGCATTACTGAAAGCACAGGCGCAAAACTGGCAGCCGGGTAATCCGCTCGATCCCGATACCACCATGGGAATGTTAATTGATAACGCCCATGCCGACAGCGTGCACAGCTTTATCCGCGGCGGTGAAACCAAAAGCACGCTATTCCTCGACGGGCGCAAAAATCCGTGGCCTGCCGCCGTCGGCCCGACCATTTTCGTTGATGTCGACCCGGCCTCAACCCTCAGCCGCGAAGAGATCTTCGGCCCGGTGCTGGTCGTCACGCGCTTCAAAAGCGAAGAAGAGGCGCTGCAGCTGGCCAACGACAGCGACTACGGTCTTGGCGCCGCGGTGTGGACCCGCGATCTGTCGCGCGCCCACCGCATGAGTCGCCGCCTGAAGGCCGGCTCGGTCTTCGTCAACAACTACAACGATGGTGATATGACCGTCCCGTTCGGCGGCTATAAGCAGAGCGGCAACGGGCGCGATAAATCGCTGCACGCGCTGGAAAAATTCACCGAACTGAAAACCATCTGGATTGCTCTGGAGTCTTGATCATGACTGAACATACCACTAGCTACTACGCCGCCAGCGCCAATAAATATGAACCGTTCCCGACGCTGGAGGAATCAATCACCTGTGATGTCTGCGTCGTCGGCGGCGGCTACACCGGCCTCTCCTCGGCCCTGCATCTGGCCGAAATGGGTTACGACGTGGTGGTGCTGGAAGGCGCGCGTATCGGCTTCGGCGCCAGCGGCCGTAACGGCGGACAGCTGGTTAACTCCTATAGCCGCGATATCGACGTTATTGAGAAGAACTACGGCCCGGATGCGGCCAAAATGCTCGGCAGCATGATGTTCGAAGGCGGCGATATTATTCGCGAGCGCATTCAGCGCTACCAGATCCAGTGCGATTACCGCCCAGGCGGCCTGTTTGTGGCCATGAACCATAAGCAAATGGAAACGCTGGAAGAGCAAAAAGCCAACTGGGAGCGCTACGGCAATACCCAACTGGAGCTGCTCGACAGCCATGCCATTCGTCGCGAAGTAGACAGCGACCGCTACGTCGGCGCCCTGCTCGACCACAGCGGCGGCCATATTCACCCGCTGAACCTCGCCATCGGCGAAGCGGACGCCATTCGTCTTAACGGCGGCCGGGTGTATGAGCAGTCGCTGGTGACCCGAATTCAACACACCAGCCCGGCGGTGGTCAGTACCGCGCGCGGCCAGGTAACCGCGCGCTACGTGATCGTCGCCGGTAACGCCTATCTCGGCGACAAGCTTGAGCCGGAACTGGCGAAACGCAGTATGCCGTGCGGCACTCAGGTGGTGACCACCGCACCGCTGGGAGAAGAGTTAGCCCGCTCGCTGATCCCGAAAAACTACTGTGTCGAAGATTGTAACTACCTGCTGGACTACTACCGTCTTACCGGCGACAACCGCCTGCTGTATGGCGGCGGCGTGGTCTACGGCGCCCGTGACCCGGACGACGTAGAGCGGCTGATTATGCCGAAGCTGCTGAAAACCTTCCCGCAGCTGCAGGGGGTGAAAATTGACTACCGCTGGACCGGCAACTTCCTGCTGACCCTGTCGCGTATGCCGCAGTTCGGCCGTCTGGATAACAATATTTACTACATGCAGGGCTACAGCGGTCACGGCGTGACCTGTACCCATCTGGCCGGACGCTTGATTTCAGAACTGCTGCGCGGCGATGCCGAGCGCTTCGATGCTTTTGCCAAACTGCCGCACTACCCGTTTCCGGGCGGGCGCAGCCTGCGAATTCCTTTTACCGCCATGGGCGCCGCCTACTACAGCCTGCGCGACCGCCTTGGGGTCTGATTTGCCGTTCGGTTCCGTGATTAACTTTTGCTAAAGGGTGTTTATTATGAGCAACAATGAATTCCATCAGCGTCGTCTTTCCGCTACCCCGCGCGGGGTGGGCGTTATGTGCAACTTCTTTGCCCAGAGCGCGCAAAACGCCACCTTGACCGATGTCGAAGGCAATGAATATATCGATTTCGCCGCCGGCATCGCGGTGCTGAATACCGGCCATCGCCATCCGCGGATGGTCGCCGCGGTTGAACAGCAGCTACAGCAATTTACCCATACCGCCTATCAGATCGTGCCTTATGAAAGCTATGTGTCGCTGGCGGAGAAGCTCAACGAACTGGCGCCGGTCAAAGGCCCGGCAAAAACCGCCTTCTTCTCTACCGGCGCGGAAGCGGTCGAAAACGCGGTGAAAATCGCCCGTGCCCATACCGGACGTCCGGGCGTTATCGCCTTCGGCGGCGGTTTCCATGGCCGTACCTATATGACGATGGCGCTAACCGGTAAGGTCGCGCCGTACAAACTGGGCTTCGGGCCGTTCCCCGGCTCGGTATACCACGTGCCGTACCCGTCAGCGCTGCACGGTATCAGCACCGCCGATTCGATTACCGCCCTTGAACGCCTGTTCAAAGCCGATATCGAAGCCAAACAGGTGGCGGCGATTATTTTCGAACCGGTACAGGGCGAAGGCGGTTTTAACGTCGCGCCGAAAGAGCTGGTTGCCGCAGTACGCCGCCTCTGCGATGAGCACGGCATCGTGATGATTGCCGATGAAGTACAGAGCGGCTTTGCCCGCACCGGTAAATTGTTCGCCATGGATCACTATGTCGATAAACCGGATCTGATGACGATGGCCAAAAGCCTGGCGGGCGGCATGCCGCTTTCCGGCGTGGTTGGTAACGCGCAGATTATGGATGCCCCGGCGCCGGGCGGCTTAGGCGGCACCTACGCCGGCAACCCGCTGGCGGTGGCGGCCGCACATGCGGTGCTGGATATCATTGATAACGAAGCGCTGTGCGAGCGCGCCCAGTTCCTCGGCGAGCGCCTGCTGGCGACGCTACAGGAAGTTAAGGGCTGGTGTCCGGCGCTGGTGGAAGCGCGCGGCGTGGGTTCGATGATCGCCGCCGAGTTCTTCGATCCGGCGACCGGCGAACCGTCGGCGGCGATTGCGCAGAAAATCCAGCAGCAGGCGCTGGAGCAGGGTCTGCTGCTGTTGACCTGCGGTCAGTATGGCAACGTTATTCGCTTCCTCTATCCGTTGACCATCCCGGATGCCCAATTCTCCCGCGCGCTGACGATTCTGCAGAGCGTCACTCGTCTGTAACGCCCTCCGCCGGCGGCGCTGGTCGCCGGCTGTTTTCCTCGCTGCTGACGATACACTGCTGGGGATAGTGTTGCTGAAAATAGTGGCGCAGAAACTCCACGGTGGTGCGAATTTTGGCTGAGGTCGCCAGCCGCGACACGTAGACCGCCCAGACGTTGGCGGGCTGGAAGTAGTCCGGCAGCACGTGCACCAGATGGCCGCTGGCGATATTTTCACTGACATCCCACCATGAGCGTAACGCAATGCCCTGCCCATCCAGACACCACTGATGCACAATCTCTCCATGGTTGGAGGAGAGCGGCCCGGTCACCTTGATCGCGTGCTGACCCTCTTTGCTATGCAATTGCCAGACGCCAAACGGATGGTCGCGCTCTTTAATCACCAGACAGGGCAAGGTAGCCAGATCGCTAAGCTGCTTCGGCTGCGGATGGCGGGCAAGAAACTGCGGCGACGCGCAGAGAATACGGTGGTTGGTCGCCAGCTTGCGGGCAATCAGATTCGGCGCGATATCGTCGCCGACGCGAATATCGAGATCCACCCCTTCATTGACTAAATCCACCAGCCGGTCCTGGACATCGAAGCGCAGCTCAAGTTGTGGGTACTGGCGCGCCAGCGCCGACAGCGCCGGCGCCACCACCCGACGGCCAAAACCAAAGCTGCTAATAATACGCAGCGTTCCCTGCGGTACCTGACGCACGTCGGAAAGCTCGTCCATCATCTCATCCACATCCTGCAGAATGCGCTGCGCCCATTCGTAGATCCGCTCCCCCTCTTCGGTAATGGTGACCCGACGGGTGGTACGGTGCAGCAACATCACATGCAGGGTTTGCTCCAGCAGCGAAACCCGCTTGCTGACGAACGCCGGTGAGACGCCAAGCTCCTCGGCGGCGGCGGCAAAACCGGCCCGGCGAGCGACCAGCATGAACACGCGTAAATCATTTAGCAGCGGCAGATTATTCATGATCTGTGTTTTATGTTTCACCAGTTAGCGTGATTAATTATGAACCAGTCAATTATAGGATAGGCAGGTGGTCAAACATCATCGCTAAAAAGTGAGAACCGGAATGAAAAAAACCTGTCGTATTGCCGCCATCCCCGGTGACGGAATTGGTAAAGAAGTTCTGCCTGAAGGTATTCGCGTGCTGCAAGCCGCCGCGCAGCGTTGGGATCTGTCGCTGAGCTTCGAGCAGATGGAGTGGGCAAGCTGCGAATATTACGCCCATCACGGCAAGATGATGCCGGACGACTGGCGCGAGCAGTTGCAGGGCTTCGATGCTATCTATTTCGGCGCCGTCGGCTGGCCGGATACCGTCCCCGACCATATCTCGCTTTGGGGGTCGCTGCTGAAGTTCCGCCGTGAGTTCGATCAGTACGTCAACCTGCGCCCGGTGCGCCTGTTCCCCGGCGTCCCCTGTCCGCTGGCAGGTAAAAAGGCCGGCGACATCGATTTTTACGTGGTGCGCGAAAATACCGAAGGCGAATATTCCGCCCTCGGCGGTCGCGCCAATGAAGGCACCGAGCATGAAGTGGTGATTCAGGAGTCGGTCTTCACCCGCCGCGGCGTTGACCGAATCCTGCGCTACGCCTTTGAGCTGGCGCAAAGCCGCCCGCGCAAAACGCTGACCTCAGCAACCAAATCTAACGGTCTGGCGATCAGCATGCCCTACTGGGATGAGCGCGTGGAAGAGATGGCCAAAAGCTATCCCGAGATTCGCTGGGACAAGCAGCATATCGATATTCTCTGCGCCCGCTTCGTGCTGCAGCCGGAACGTTTCGACGTGGTCGTCGGCTCCAATTTGTTTGGCGATATTCTGTCGGATCTCGGCCCGGCCTGTACCGGCACTATCGGTATTGCGCCGTCGGCTAACCTGAACCCAGAGCGGACCTTCCCGTCGCTGTTCGAACCGGTTCACGGGTCGGCACCGGATATTTACGGTAAAAATATCGCCAACCCGATCGCCACCGTTTGGGCCGGGGCGATGATGCTCGATTTCCTCGGAAACGGCGACGAGCGCTACCATGCCGCGCACAACGGCATTCTGGCGGCGATAGAGCAGGTGATCGCCAGCGGGCCGAAAACCCCGGACATGAAAGGCAACGCCTCAACGCAGCAGGTCAGCGACGCTATCTGCAAGGCCATTTTGGCGTAATTACTCCGGCCGCCCCCCGGTGGCGCTGCGCTTACCGGGGCTACAATGGCACGCTCATGTAGATATCGCATCGGTTTGCAACGGTTTTGGTCCGGGAAAAACATGTGCTTTGTGTTAATTCAGA
>NZ_JBEAIQ010000041.1:0-40364 GCF_040064335.1 Klebsiella sp. CN_Kp088
GTAGTGTGGGGTCTCCCCATGTGAGAGTAGGGAACTGCCAGGCATCAAATAAAACAAAAGGCTCAGTCGAAAGACTGGGCCTTTTGTTTTTGTGTTTTGCGGTCAGACGCGCCACCATCTTCCCTGGTGGCGCTGCGCTTACCGGGGCTACAGACCCGTAGCCCGGGAAAGGCGCATCGCGCCGCCCCCGGGAAAATGACCATATCAATATAAATGAAAGGCCCAGTCGTGAGACTGGGCCTTTTGTCTTTCTGGCGGCTAAGCCAAACGGAACGCATCCCGGCTTACGCGTTTGTGGAGAGGTATCACTAACGCGTAAGCGCCACGATTCCTAACGTGAGACCGGCAACCGCTGCGGCCCCACCGGCGATCGCGCCAGCCGTTTCCCAGTTATCCTGTGTTGTGCCTTTTACACAGGTGTTGGTATGCACCAGTCGGCCCTGCGAGTCATAGACCGGCACGCACGGGGAATCATGGGCACAGCCAGCAAGCAACGTTGCTAACAATGTCACTAATATTAATTTTTTCATGGTATTACCTCTAAATAACCGTTTGCTGTCAACGATGTCAACACATAACGGAATAGCTTATTTTACCACCGCAATGACCCAGGCCCGGAAGGGGAAATAATCTCAAATTATGAGCAGAGTAAATATCGTGAAGAGAAATGAGAAATAATGAAGAAAATATGCAGAAAGGGATATTTCAATGCGTCAGTCGGGGATGGGAATTAATATTTCTACTAACTTATTGTTCTGATAAATATAAAAAAAGGCGCCGCGTGGCGCCTTGATAATGATAGTCGATTATTCTGCGTGGCGGGTAAAGCGACGCCTTACAACCACAAAGAACACCGGCACGAAGAAGATGGCCAGCAGCGTTGCGGTAAGCATACCGCCCATCACACCGGTACCGACAGCGTTTTGCGCGCCGCTACCAGCACCGTGGCTAATCACTAACGGCATGACCCCGAGAATAAAGGCTAATGAAGTCATTAATATAGGGCGCAGACGCATACGGGATGCTTCCAGGGTCGCCTCAATAATACCTTTGCCTTCTTTATCCATAAGGTCTTTGGCGAACTCAACAATAAGAATGGCGTTCTTCGCAGATAAACCAATAGTCGTTAACAGGCCAACCTGGAAATAAACGTCATTATTCAATCCTCTAAGTGAGGCTGCTAATAATGCGCCAATCACCCCTAATGGCACAACCAGCATAACTGAGAATGGAATAGACCAGCTTTCATAGAGTGCAGCCAGGCAGAGGAAGACGACTATCAGCGAAATAGCATATAGCGCTGGCGCCTGGTTGCCTGATAAACGTTCCTGATATGACAAGCCCGTCCAGTCATAACCAATACCCGCAGGGAGTTTACTGGCCAGTTGTTCCATCAAGGCCATGGCTTCCCCGGTACTCTTACCCGGAGCCGCTTCGCCGAGGATTTCCATTGAAGGCAGGCCGTTGTAACGTTCGAGACGCGGAGAACCATATACCCAACGTGAAGTGACAAATGCCGAGAACGGCACCATTTCACCGTTAGAACTGCGGACATACATGTTATTGATATCACCCGGCAGCATACGGAAACTGGCATCGGCCTGAACGTAGACTTTCTTCACGCGGCCGCGGTCAATAAAGTCATTCACATAATAACCACCTAGCGCCGCTGATATCGTTTCGTTTATGTCGGATAACGAGACGCCAAGCGCCTGCGCTTTCTCTTGATCGACGTCGAGTTTGAACTGCGGCGTATCCTCAAGACCATTAGGACGAACACGGACTAGCTGTTCCGGATGCTGTTTTACCATCCCCAGAAGCTGGTTTCGTGCCTGAGTTAGCTGTGTGTGACCTAAGCCGCCCTGGTCAATCAACTCGAAGTCGAAACCGGTCGCGGTACCTAACTCGATGATGGCCGGCATGTTGAACGGAAAGACCATCGCATCTTTAATCTGACCAAATGCAGCGGTCGCGCGCTTGATAATGGCTTCAACCCCGTTTTGCGAACCGCTGCGTTCTTCCCATGGTTTCAGACTGACGAACGCCATACCGGAGTTTTGTCCTTGTCCGCTGAAGCTAAAGCCGTTAACGGTGAATACGCTTTCAACGTTAGCTTTCTCTTTCTGCAGATAGTAGTCGCTGACGGAGTCGAGCACCTTTTGCGTACGCTCTTGCGTAGCGCCAGCAGGTAACTGAACCATGGTCAGGAACACGCCCTGGTCTTCATCAGGCAGGAAGGACGTTGGCAAGCGGACAAACAGCATCGCCATGCCGATAACGATCAGCAGATAGATAACCAGGTAGCGCCCGGTGCTGCGCAGGATCCCGCTGACGCTGTTGGTGTAATGGTTAACGCTTTGGTCAAACCTGGCATTAAACCAGCCGAAGAAACCCTTTTTGCCATGATGGTCTGCGGATGCTGGTTTTAACATGGTTGCGCACAGCGCCGGGGTCAGTACCAGCGCGACCAGTACAGACAGCGCCATCGCGGAAACGATAGTGATGGAGAACTGACGATATATCGCCCCGGTCGAGCCGCCAAAAAAGGCCATCGGGACGAATACCGCCGAGAGCACCATGGCGATACCAACCAGCGCCCCCTGGATCTGCTCCATTGATTTCTCTGTGGCTTCAACGGGGGAAAGCTTGTCCTCGACCATGACGCGCTCAACGTTCTCTACCACCACGATGGCATCGTCGACCAGTAGCCCTATCGCCAGCACCATGCCAAACATGGTTAGCGTGTTGATGGAGTAGCCGAACATCGCCAGCACCGCAAAGGTACCCAGCAAGACGACCGGCACAGCGATCGTCGGGATAAGCGTTGCGCGAATGTTCTGCAGGAACAGATACATCACGAGGAAGACGAGGATAATGGCTTCAAACAGCGTTTTGACCACTTCGTGAATGGAGATTTTAACGAACGGCGTGGTGTCGTAGGGATAAACAACTTTCATCCCTTGCGGGAAGAAGGGCTGCAGCTCGGCAAGTTTCGCTTTGATCGCCGTAGCGGTATCTAACGCATTGGCGCCGGTCGCCAGCTTGATCCCCAAACCAGAGGCGGGTTTGCCATTAATGCGCGCGACAACGTTATAGTTCTCGCCGCCCAGTTCAATGCGCGCGACATCCTTCAGGCGAACCACGGAACCATCGGCGTTAACCCGCAGCGTGACTTTACCGAATTCCTCAGGATCTTTCAGGCGAGTCTGAGCAATGATCGAGGCATTAAGCTGTTGACCTTTAACCGATGGTGTACCGCCAAGCTGTCCGGCGGCGATCTGATCGTTTTGCACCTTCAACTGGTTGATAACATCAACCGGCGTGAGGTTATATTTATTCAGCAGGTTGCCGTCGAGCCAGATACGCATGGCATATTGCGCACCGAACAACTGTACATCGCCCACGCCGTTAAGGCGGCTGATAGGGTCTTTGATGTTGGAGGCAACGTAGTCGGAAATATCATCCTGGGTAGTGCTTGGATTATCAGAGATAAATCCGGCAACCAGCAGGAAGCTGCTACTGGATTTCTCAACGCTAATACCTTGCTGCTGTACTTCCTGTGGCAGCAGCGGCGTCGCCAGTTGCAGTTTGTTCTGCACCTGCACCTGGGCGATATCCGGATCGGTGCCGGATTGAAAAGTGAGCGTGATGGTGACGCTACCGGATGAATCACTGGTAGAGGACATGTACATCAGATTATCGATACCATTCATGTTCTGTTCGATAACCTGAGTGACGGTGTCCTGCACGGTTTGCGCATCTGCACCCGGGTAGGTTGCCGAGATGGCTACCGCGGGCGGCGCAATCGTGGGATATTGCGCAATAGGGAGCTGCATGATGGCGAGGCCGCCGGCAATCATCATGATGATCGCCAGCACCCATGCAAACACCGGTCGATGAATGAAGAACTTAGACATAGCGATTCATACCTTATTGTGCGGCGGAGGCAGTGGTATCTTCCGTCGCCTTCACGGTGACGCCTGGGCGAACCTTCTGTAACCCACTAACGATGACTTTGTCGCCGTTTTGCAGGCCGCTGGTGATTAACCATTTATTGCCTATCGCCTGGGCGGCGGTGACTTCACGGTTTTCCACCTGGTTCTGCGCATTAACGATTAACACAGTGGCATCGCCGCGCGGCGTGCGGGTAACCCCCTGCTGCGGTACCAGAATTGCTTGCGGATTGACGCCTTCATCGATACGGGCGCGGACAAACATGCCCGGCAGAAGAGTGTGTTGCGGATTAGGGAATACCGCGCGCAGCGTAATGGATCCGGTGCTTTCATCGACGGTCACGTCAGAAAATTGCAGCGATCCCTTCAGGGAATAGGGTTGGCCATTTTCCATAATCAGCTGCACGCTTTTACTGTCATCACCGCGCTGCAGGCTTTCCTGTTTCAGGCGCATAAAATCGTTGCTGGATTCGGTTACGTCGACATAGATCGGATCGAGTTGCTGCACCGTCGCCATGGCGTCCGCCTGGCCGTTGGTCACCAGTGCGCCTTCGGTTACGCTGGATTTACCAATCCGCCCGTCGATGGGCGAAGTCACCTTGGTGTAAGCCAGATTGATACGGGCGTTTTCGACCGCGGCTTTAGCCGCTACGACATCGGCATCGGCCTGACGCGCGGTAGCGACGGCCTGATCGTATTCCTGCTGACTGATGTACTGAGTTCCAAGCAGAGGAACATAACGTTTCACCGTCAGATGGGCGATAGCCGCTGCGGCTTCGGCTTTTGCCTCGTCGCCTTTGGCGCTGTTCCAGGCCGCCTGGTAAGTAGCGGGGTCGATTTGATAGAGCGATTCACCGGCCTTGATATCGCTGCCCTCGACAAAGTTGCGTTTCAGGATAATACCGCTGACCTGAGGGCGAACTTCAGCGACACGGAAGGCCGATGTTCTCCCTGGGAGCTCAGTGGTGACGGAAAGCGGTTCACTGTGTACTACATGTACGCTAACCTGCGGCGCCTGAGGTTGTGCCTGCTGGTCGCCTGAATTATCGCAACCGGTAAGCAACAAGGCGGAGATAATTAGGCTGGATAAAAGAGATACTCTGGCATGACTCGTCATTGCTGTTCCTTATAGATTACGGGCCGGATAGGGCGGCGAATCTGCGAAGAAATAATGAATTTTAAAGCGGTTCGTTATCCTACAAATAAACACCGGTGGATGTAAGGAATAGTTATTTTTGGGCAATGAACAAGGCACGCAAAAACAAAAAACAGGCGATTGATTTAGCTCCTCTTCCTTTAATATTTATTTTGTGAATGTATTCTTATTTTATATTTATCGCATGTATTAAATTCTCGTGTAATTAAATGTCAGTATCTGCATTTTTGCTAAATAATATTTTTTATGGAATGCTAAATTGGCTGGTGTATCAGTCAATTCTGTATTCACCGTTAGGTAGCGAGTGGGAAAAGGTTATGGCCAGAAAAACCAAAGAGGACGCCTTAAGAACGCGTCAACTCCTGATTGAGTCCGCCATTCAGCAGTTCGCGCAGCGCGGCGTTACCAATACCACGCTGACCGATATCGCTGACGCCGCGGGCGTCACGCGTGGAGCGGTGTACTGGCATTTTTCCAGCAAGGCGGAGTTATTTAATGAGATGTGGCAGCAGCAGCCGCCGCTCAGAGAGCTACTGCCCCATCAACAGTGGGAGCTGGATAACCAAAATCCGTTAACAGGGTTACGTAAAAAATTTATTACCGGATTACAATATATCGCTGAGAATTCCCGACAGCAGGCACTGCTACAAATTCTTTATCATAAATGCGAGTTTACCAGTGACATGCTGCCGGAAAGCGAAATCCGCAAACGAATTGGCTTCAATTACGCCATAATCCGTGACGTCCTGCAGTGTTGCGTAAGAAATAGATTATTGCCGGCGGAAACAAATATCGAAATTACGTTGATAATATTACACGGCGCTTTTACAGGAATTATCAAAAACTGGTTAATGGATCCTGAACAATTCAATCTCTATCAGCAGGCGCCCATGCTGGTAGACAATATTATGTCGGCGTTATCGCTGCAACAACCTGACCATAGCGTGTGGTCAATGGCTGCCGTGGGGCAGTAGTTCAGTATAAAAATCAGGTATAAAAAAAGGCGCTTCCCCATGCCGAAGAGCGCCTTTTTAATTCAGCAATTTACTGATTAATATCAGTTCATGCCGTATTTTTTCAGTTTCTTACGCAGAGTACCGCGGTTGATACCCATCATCAGGGCAGCGCGGGTCTGGTTACCACGGGTGTATTGCATCACCATGTCCAACAGTGGCTGTTCAACTTCAGCCAATACCAGCTCATACAGATCATTAACATCCTGACCATTCAGTTGAGCAAAATAGTTCTTCAGTGCCTGTTTAACCGAGTCACGCAGGGGCTTTTGAGTTACCTGATCCTGAGAGTTAACGGTAGAAACGGTCAGTACGTCAGAATTTACGCGTTGTTCGAACATAGTTCTGTCAGCTCTTTATTTCTATTACGCAAAATTTTCGAAGTATGCCTCCAACGCCTCCAGCTGTTCGCTGGCATCCTCAATGGCGTTGAATGTGCGCCGAAACTGGTCATTTGGAGCATGCTCCTGGAGATACCAGGAGACGTGTTTACGCGCGATTCGGTACCCTTTTGCCTGACCGTAAAAGTCATGCAGTTCCCGAACGTGCGCGCAAAGCAAGCGCTTAACCTCTGCCAACGGCAGGGGGGGCAGCAACTCCCCAGTGTCCAGATAATGCTGGATTTCCCGAAAGATCCAGGGTCTTCCCTGAGCCGCACGGCCTATCATGAGAGCGTCAGCCCCCGTGTAGTCGAGCACGGCTCTGGCTTTAAGCGGGTCAGTAATGTCGCCATTCGCGATAATCGGAATGGAAACTTTCTGCTTAACTGCCCGAATACTGTCGTATTCAGCTTCTCCGTTAAACAAGCAGGCGCGAGTGCGTCCGTGAATAGTCAGAGCCTGAATGCCACATTCTTCAGCCAGTTGGGCAATCTCTACACAGTTACGGTGTTCCGGTTCCCAACCGGTGCGAATCTTGAGAGTCACCGGAACGTCCACTGCCTTGACGACCGCGGTCAGGATTGATTTCACCTGATCGGGATACTGCAAGAGGGCTGAACCAGCGAGCTTACGATTCACCTTTTTAGCCGGGCACCCCATATTGATATCAATAATCTGGGCGCCGCTTTCCACGTTAATACGGGCGGCCGCGGCCATCTCTTCCGGTACGCTACCGGCGATTTGCACGGTACGAATACCGGGCTCATCAATGTGCACCATCCGTAACCGGGACTTGTCACTCTCCCATACCTGCGGGTTGGAGGACATCATCTCGGAGACGGTTAAACCTGCTCCCATCTCGTAACACAGCGTCCTGAATGGTCTGTCAGTGATGCCAGCCATAGGTGCTGCGATCAGGCGATTTCTGAGCTGGTGGTGTCCGATGCGCATGAGTTAAGAAATGACCATACTGTGACTGCAAGGCGGCGTATATTACGCATTTTTTGCGCGAGATGAAAGGCCAAACTTTGACCAATCCTCTGTTACAGATCAATGAATCCAGGAGTAACGTAATAGCCATGAATAAATTATCATATTAATCATTGTGTTATTAGCAATGGGATAATTTGTGTCCAATTATAAAATCACAAAACTTCTCGATTTTTCTGAGACGAAGGCGATACGAGACGGGATAAAACGCTGTTTTTGTAGCCAAAAAAGGGCATCGTAATGCGATCCGGCTCTCATTTCCTGGCAATATTCGGCGGTTACTGGAAACAAAAATGCGGCCCGTAGGCCGCAGTCATACTTAGTTTTTCTGTCCGGTAATTCGGCACCACTCCTCTTTCTCCACCACCGGGTCGAGGGTGAAGAGCGGGGCGTAGGCTTCGCAGACGCTTTCCGCCTGGCTTGCCAGGATTCCGGAAAGGCCAAGCAGGCCGCCTGTAACCGGCAGGACGCTGATTAAAGGGGCCAGTTCACGCAACGGGCCTGCCAGGATGTTTGCGACCACCACATCGGCTTTCATGGCTTCTGGCTGATCCTGCGGCAAATACAGTTCAAGGCGTTCGGAGACGCCGTTACGCTGGGCGTTATCACGACTGGCCTGAATGGCCTGCGGATCGATATCAATACCGATAGCTTTGGCGGCGCCCAGCTTCAGCGCGGCGATCGCCAGGATGCCGGAACCGCAGCCAAAATCGATAACCGTTTTGCCCTGCAGGTCAAGGCCGTCGAGCCATTGCAGACACATCGCGGTCGTTGGGTGAGTGCCGGTACCAAAGGCCAGTCCTGGATCAAGCATCACATTGACTGCATTCTCATCAGGAACATCGCGCCAGCTCGGGCAAATCCACAGGCGTTCGCCGAAACGCATCGGGTGGAAGTTATCCATCCACTCGCGTTCCCAGTCTTTATCTTCCAGTTGTTCAATTTTATGCGCGAAGCCGGCGCCGAGCAGCGGATGCTGCTCAAGGATAGCAACCGCTTCGTTCATGTCGCTTTCTGCGTCGAACAGACCGATAACGTCGGTATCGCCCCACAAACGGGTTTCACCCGGCAGCGGTTCGAACACCGGCGTGTCGTGGGTGTCCTGGAAGGTAATCGAGACCGCGCCGGCCTCCATCAGCGCGTCGCTCAGTTCTTCCGCGTGAGCGCCGGTCGTATTCAGTTTTAGTTGGATCCAAGGCATGGCAAAACTCTTTATTTATCAGTAGTCATAATAGGGGCTGGTGGTACGGGTTGACCGAAGCGGTTCCCGACGACAAAAGCCAACAAACTTAGCAGCAGCGAGGGCACGATAGGGTGGAAGCCCAGGTACTGAATGTTAAACGTCGCGAGCACGGCATACAGTATGCCGCCCACTAACATCGCGCTGAGCGCGCCGGCAGCGTTTGCCCGCTCCCAGTAAAGGCCCAATACCAGCGGCCATAAGAACACGGCTTCCAGGCCGCCAAAGGCCAGCAGATTAAGCCAGATAATCATTTCCGGCGGCCGCCAGGCGGCCAGCATCATAAGTATGCCGAGCACTAAGGTGGCGATCGTTGAGATCCGCTTCAGCTTCTGCTCGTTACGCTTTTTCGTCGGCTGAGCGCTGAGCCACAGATCTTTAATGATCGTAGCCGATGCCTGCAGTAAATGGGCGTTAACGTTAGACATAATCGCGGCCATCGGCGCCGCTAAAAACAGCCCTGCGGCCCACGGCGGCAGCACCTGAACCATCAACGTCGGGATCACCTGATCGGGCACGGTGAGGCCCGGCAGGACGGCGCGGCCAAGAGCGCCGGCGAGATGCATACCGAACATCAGAATCGCCACGACGATGGTGCCAATAACGATCCCGCGGTGTACGGCCTTGCTGTCTTTATAGGAAATACAGCGTACGGCGGTATGCGGCAAGCCGATGACGCCGAAACAGACCAGCACCCAGAACGAGGTCATAAAGGTTGGCGTGAGGATATCATCGGCGCCGTGGGGCGACACCAGCTGCGGGTCGATTTGCTGGAGTGTTTCTACCGCCTGATGCAGGCCTCCGGCGGCATGCACTACACCAACCAGCAGGACGATCGTTCCGATCAACATCACCATCCCTTGCATGGTATCGTTGAGTACGCTGGCGCGGAAACCGCCAAAAGCGGTGTAGAGCGCAATTGTGATACCAAATATCAATAGTCCGGTTTCGTACTTGATCCCAGCGGCGGTTTCCAGCAGGCGCGCGCCGCCGATAAACTGCACCGCGATGGCCCCAACAAAGGCCACCAGCAAGCTGACGCTGGCAATCCATACTACCGCGCGGCTTTGGTAGCGCGCCTGCAGCATATCGTTAAGGGTAATGGCATTGTAGCGGCGCGCCAGGATCGCGAACTTCTTGCCAAGGATCCCGAGAGAGAGCCAGATTGTCGGTACCTGGATCATCGCCAGCAGTACCCAGCCCAGCCCATATTTGTAGGCGGCGCCAGGGCCGCCGATAAACGAGCTGGCGCTAATATAGGTGGCGGTGAGGGTCATGGCTAATACAAAGCCGCCCATCGATCGGCTGCCGAGGAAATACTCGCTCAGGAAGTTCCCGGTACTGCGTTTACGCATCGCGTAAAGAGACAGCCCGAAAACGACAAACAGATAAGCGATCAGCACCACGATAATCTCAAGCTGCATCGTTATCCTCCAGAGAGATATCGCGGAAGATAAAGCGCACCATCGCCCAGCACAGCAGGACGAACAGCAGTGGCACCAGCAGGCAGGCCAGTTCGAACCAGTGCGGCAGGCCGGTAAAGCCGATACCGACGCCAGGCAGATAGGCCGCAGCCAGCCACGCGGCAAGATAGAGAAGGGTCAGCCACAGCGCCCAGCGCGCTTCTTTATGGGCCTGAACAAATCTTTTGTCCATTTTTTGTCCCTTGAGGATGAAGAAAGCGGGGATTGTACCGCATGGAAAAGTCGAGGGGAGAGAAAAAGAAAAAAGGCCGGATTATCCGGCCTTTTGCAGCGAGTACAGGATTATTTTTCCTGCAGTCCGAGTTTTTTCTCCAGATAGTGGATATTGGTGCCACCATGCTGGAAGTTCTCGTCGCTCATAATGCGCATCTGCAGCTCAACGTTGGTTTTGATGCCATCGATGATCAGTTCCTGCAGCGCGTTCTTCATGCGGGCAATTGCCACATCACGGCTTTCGCCGTAGCAGATCAGTTTGCCGATCATTGAGTCATAGTACGGCGGTACGGTGTAACCGGCGTAGATATGAGACTCCCAGCGCACGCCAAAACCGCCCGGCGCGTGGAAGCGGGTAATTTTACCCGGGCTCGGCAGGAAGGTGTTCGGGTCTTCGGCGTTGATACGGCATTCTACCGCATGGCCGCGAACCTGGACTTCTTCTTGCTTGATAGACAGCGGCTGACCCGCCGCGATGCGCAGCTGTTCTTTGATCAGGTCGACGCCGGTGATCATTTCGGTAACCGGGTGTTCTACCTGAATACGGGTGTTCATCTCAATGAAGTAGAACTCGCCGTTTTCAAACAGGAACTCAAAGGTACCCGCTCCGCGATAGCCGATATCCACACAGGCTTTCGCGCAACGTTCGCCGATGTAGCGACGCAGTTCCGGGGTAATGCCCGGCGCCGGCGCTTCTTCGACGACTTTCTGGTGACGACGCTGCATGGAGCAGTCGCGTTCTGCCAGATAGATAGCGTTGCCCTGGCCGTCCGCCAGCACCTGAATCTCGATGTGACGAGGATTTTCCAGGTACTTCTCCATATAGACCATGTCGTTGTTGAAAGCCGCTTTCGCTTCCGCTTTGGTCATGGAGATGGATTGCGCCAGTTCAGCGTCGCTGCGCACGACGCGCATGCCGCGACCGCCGCCGCCGCCGGAGGCTTTGATGATAACCGGGTAGCCGATGCGTTTGGCATGCGCGCGGTTAGCGTCCATGTCGTCGCCCAGCGGGCCATCAGAACCTGGAACGGTCGGAACGCCAGCTTTCTTCATTGCGGTGATGGCGGACACTTTGTCGCCCATCAGGCGGATAGTGTCGGCTTTCGGGCCGATGAAGATGAAACCGGAGCGCTCAACCTGCTCGGCAAAGTTAGCGTTCTCGGAAAGGAAACCGTAACCCGGGTGAATCGCTACCGCGCCGGTGATTTCCGCCGCGCTGATGATAGCCGGGATGTTCAGATAGCTTTTTACGGACGGAGCCGGGCCGATGCAGACCGTCTCATCCGCTAATAATACGTGTTTTAAATCGCGATCCGCGGTGGAGTGCACAGCAACGGTCTTGATGCCCAGTTCTTTACAGGCACGCAGGATGCGCAGTGCGATCTCGCCACGGTTAGCGATGACAATTTTATCCAGCATGTTCGCCTCGTTACTCGATGACAACCAGCGGCTCGTCGAATTCTACAGGTTGGCCGCTTTCGATCAGAATGGCTTTAACCACGCCGGCTTTGTCGGCTTCGATCTGGTTCATCATTTTCATCGCTTCTACGATGCACAGGGTGTCGCCCACGTTAACTTTCTGACCGACTTCCACAAAGGCTTTCGCGTCCGGGCTCGGGGTGCGGTAGAAAGTACCGACCATCGGGGAACGTACGATGTGACCACTGATTTCCGCTTTCGCTTCAGCGGCAGGTGCTGCTGCCGGCGCTGCGGCGGCTGGCGCCTGAGGCTGGGCGATTGGCGCAGCATAGGCTTGCTGCATTACCGGATAGCTAGCAGCCGGCGCTGCACGGCTGATGCGTACAGACTCTTCGCCTTCAGAAATTTCCAGTTCGGAGATGCCTGATTCTTCAACCAGCTCGATCAGTTTTTTAATCTTACGAATATCCATGAGTGGGTTCCGTACTCTTTGTTTAGTGTGTTTGTGACAGGCGTTTTACCGCCGTCTGTAAAGCGTATGAATAGCCGTCCGCACCTAATCCGCAGATCACGCCCGAGGCGACATCAGACAGATACGAGTGGTGACGGAACGGCTCGCGCGCATGCACGTTGCTCAGGTGGATCTCGATAAACGGGATACTCACGGCAAGCAGCGCGTCGCGGATGGCCACGCTGGTATGCGTAAACGCGGCCGGATTGATCAGGATATAGTCCACAGAGTCTTTAGCCTGATGAATTCGGTCGATGAGCGCGAACTCCGCATTGGATTGCAGGTGGTCGAGCGTCACGTTTAGCGCTTCCGCTTCTGCGGTTAAACGGTTAACAATTTCTGCCAGCGTTAGCGAACCATACTTCTCGGGTTCACGGCTGCCGAGCATATTAAGGTTTGGTCCGTTCAAAAGCAAAATGCGAAACTTGTCAGCCATTGTGCAGCTATCTCCTGCTAACCTCGGGTAAAAAACAAAATATACCTTCGATACGCGCTTGTCACCTTTTCAGGGTTCGAAAACCCCTTCAGGAAAACCAAAGTCGCACATTATAACGATTTCGTAGCAATTGGCAGCTAAATACTGGTCTTATCAGGGAAGATTATCAACCGCTATCGTAAAAAGAGTCGCGGTTGATAAACGTTATGCGGGGAACTGCACATATCCGGAGATTAGCGCCACCACTGGCGAAACTTCTTGTAGCGGCTGGCTAAAAGTACCATTGCCAGCCCGGCATAAATCAGCGGCTGCGGCGATATAATCTTCACCGACCACAGATAATGTATAGGGGCGAGGATCGCCACCAGATAGACGAAGTTGTGCAATGTTTGCCAACGACGGCCTAATTTTCGTTGCATGTACTGGGTTGACGTCGCCGCCAGCGCCAGTAAAACCAACCAACTGATTAAACCAAGCATGAGATACGGACGGTTGATTATCTCGGAACCGAGTAGCGCCAGATTGTTAATGCCGAGCTCCAGCAGCGTATAGCTGGTGAGGTGCAACGTGGCCCAGGCAAAGCACCATAACCCTAATAACCGGCGGGTGCGTATCAATAATGGCTGTTTAGCGTAGCGCGCCAGCGGCGTAATAAGCAAGGTGGCGAGCAAAAACTTCAGCGCCATCCGTCCGGTAAAATGCTGGATATCCTTTGCCGGATCGGCGCTGAAATAGCCCTGATGTCCGGCCCAGAACAGCCAGACAAGCGGTAAAAAACCGGCTAAATGCAGCGCAACTTTCAGCCAACCTATCTGTTTAACGCTCAGACGCACTAGAAATTCTCCCGTAAGTTAAGCCCGCGATACAGCGAGGCGACTTCCTCGGCATAGCCATTAAACAGCAACGTTGGCTGGCGTTTTACGTCGAGTACGCCGCCGGCGCCGATAAACCGCTCGCTGGCCTGCGACCAGCGCGGATGATCGACGTGCGGGTTCACATTGGCATAGAAACCATATTCATCCGGCGCCGCCAGATTCCAGGTGGTCGGCGGCCGCTCGCGGGTTAATTCGATGCTCACGATAGATTTAATCCCTTTAAAGCCGTACTTCCACGGCACGGTCAGGCGGATGGGTGCGCCGTTTTGCGGCGGCAGCGCTTTACCATAGACGCCAACGCTCATCAACGTGAGCGGGTGCATCGCTTCATCAAGGCGCAACCCTTCGACATAGGGATAGGCCAGGCCGCCGCCGATGAAGCGATCTTTTTGTCCCGGCATCTGTTCCGGCGCATACAGCGTTTTGAAAGCGACGTAGCGGGCGTTGCTGGTGGGCTCCACCAGCGCGAGTAGTTTATGCAGCGGGAAGCCGACCCACGGCACGACCATCGACCAGGCCTCCACGCAGCGCATCCGATAAATACGCTCTTCCAGCGGGAAACGACGGGTCAGGTCGTCGTGATCGAGCGTCAGGGGTTTGGCGACTTCGCCGCCGATGGTAAGCGTCCAGGGGTCAGTGCGCAGGCTGCCTGCGTTAGCGGCCGGATCGGCTTTATCGAGGCCGAATTCATAAAAGTTGTTGTAGCCGGCGACTTTATCTTCCGGGGTGAGGGCGAGCTTACTTTGCCATGCTGCGGGTTTATCAAAGGTCAGCGCCTTTCCGGCAGGCGCCGGCGGGCGATCGTGGCCTTTAAACCAATCGAGCAGGTCGGCATGGGCCTTCGTTGAGAGCGACATCGCCGTCGCGCCGATACCGAGCATTTTCAGCACCTGGCGGCGCTGTAGGTTAAATACCGATTCCGCCGTTACGTCGGCTTCCGTCAGTTTTCTGGTTTTCATGGCGTCCTCCGTCATACTTTTTCCTAAGCATGACGGAGGCGCAGCGCGATCGCGAATATGTCACGAAAAATTGCAGATTAGCCGATTTTGACCAGCGTACGCCCCTGGATCTGGTTGTTCATGATTTTGTCGGCGAAGGCCGGGGCATCGGCCAGGGTGATTTCGGTCGCGCTTTGCGCGTAAAAATACTCCGGCAGATCGCGCACCAGCCGACGCCAGGCTTCTGCGCGGCGCGCAGGCGGGGTCATTACCGAATCGACGCCCTGCAGGCGTACGTTGCGCAGGATAAACGGCATCACGGTGGTCGGCAGCGCGAAACCGCCCGCCAGGCCGCAGGCCGCGACGCAGCCGCCGTAGTTCATTTGTGCCAGTACTTTAGCCAGCACTTTATCGCCGACGGTATCGATAGCACCCGCCCAGATTTGTTTTTCCAGCGGACGGCTCTCAGCGAACTCGTCGCGGCCCAAAATACGCTGCGCGCCGAGGCTTTTCAGATAGTCGTGGGTGCTTTCGCGCCCGGAAACCGCCGCCACCTGATAACCCAGATGATGCAGCAGAGCGACTGCCGTGCTGCCGACGCCGCCGCTGGCGCCTGTTACGACGATCTCGCCATCCTGCGGACGCACGCCGGCGTCTTCCAGCGCCATCACGCATAGCATGGCGGTAAAACCTGCGGTACCGATCGCCATCGCTTTGCGTCCGTCGAGACCTTCAGGCATGGCCACCAGCCATTCGCCTTTGACGCGGGCGCGCTCGGCCAGGCCGCCCCAGTGATTTTCTCCCACGCCCCAACCGGTGAGTAATACCTGCTGGCCAACGTGAAAACGCGGATCTTCGCTGGCGTGGACGGTACCGGCAAAATCGATACCAGGAATCATCGGAAAGTTGCGGATAATTTTTCCTTTGCCGGTAATGGCCAACGCATCTTTATAATTGAGGCTCGACCAGTGAATATCGACAGTCACATCGCCTGGCGGCAACAGGTTGGCATCGATGTTTTGCACCGAGGAAAGGGTTTTGCCATCCTGCTGTTCTAAAATTAATGCCTGCATATGTGGTTCCTCGCGGTTTGAAGATTGGAAAAATTATTCTGCAGACTATACTCGCTAACGGCATTATTACGTGGATGTAACGCAATAAATTGCCAGATACGCCAGCTTTGGTAGTATGCGTCGCTTCAGAAAGTTAGTACTTACTTAAGAAAAAGTCTCAAAAGGGGCCCGAATGCCCATCGGGTAGTTATTCACACGCGGAGTTAACACAGGGATGCGATTAACGACGAAATTCTCAGCATTTGTTACGCTGCTCACCAGCCTGACGATTTTTGTCACGCTGATCGGCGCGTCGCTGAGCTTTTACAACGGCATTCAGATTAAGGTTGAGAATCGCGTACAGGCGGTGGCGACGATGCTGGATAGCCGCCTGGTGACCACCTCTTTTGAGAAGCTCGAACCGCAAATGGATGAGCTGCTCACGCCGGTAGAAGTCGAACATATTGATTTTTTGCTCAACGGCAAATCGCTTTACAGCCATACCCGCGGTGATAGTTACCGTCCGCTGGGCAGTAACAATCAGTATCGTGAAATGACGGTACCCTCGCTCAAACATCCCGGAATCTCGATTCGTCTGGTCTACATGGACCCGATGGTCAATTACTTCCGCTCGCTTCACGTCACCGCGCCGCTCTCCTTCGCCATCGGCTTCATGGTGCTGATTATCTTCTTTTCGATTCGCTGGATCCGCCGCCAGCTGGCGGGGCAAGAACTACTGGAGCTGCGCGCGCGGCGCATTCTCAGCGGCGAGCGCGGGCCGCAGGTGCGCGGTTCGGTTCATGAATGGCCGGCCAGTACCAGCAGCGCGCTGGATATGCTGCTCTCTGAGCTGCAGTTCGCCAGCGATCAGCGCAGCCGCATGGATACCCTGATTCGCTCCTACGCCGCCCAGGATTCCAAAACCGGCCTTAACAACCGCCTGTTCTTTGATAATCAACTGGCGACGCTGCTGGACGATCAGGAAAAGGTGGGGGCGCACGGTATTGTGATGATGATTCGCCTGCCCGAGTTTGATCTGCTGCGCGACAACTGGGGACGGGCGGCGGCGGAAGAGCATTACTTCACGCTAATTAATCTGCTGTCTACTTTTATTATGCGTTATCCCGGCTCGTTACTGGCGCGTTATCACCGTAGCGATTTCGCCGTCTTATTGCCGCATCGCACTCTTAAAGAGGCCGATAGTATCGCCGGGCAGTTACTGAAGGCGATGGATGCGCTGCCGTCAACGCGGGTGCTGGATAAAGACGACACGATGCATATCGGCATCTGCGCCTTCCGCAGCGGCCAGTCCACCTCTCAGGTGATGGAACACGCCGAAGCCGCCACCCGCAACGCCGTGCTGCAGGGGAGTAATAGCTGGGCGGTTTACGATGATTCGCTGCCGGAGAAGGGGCGCGGCAACGTGCGCTGGCGAACGCTTATCGAGCAGATGCTCAGCCGCGGCGGCCCGCGCTTATATCAGAAACCGGCGGTTATGCGCGATGGGCGGGTACATCATCGCGAGCTTATGTGCCGCATCTATGACGGTAAAGAAGAGGTGATTGCCGCCGAGTATATGCCAATGGTGCAGCAGTTTGGTTTAGCGGAAGAGTACGATCGCCTACAGATTACGCGTTTGCTGCCGTTATTAAGTTATTGGCCTGATCAAACGCTGGCCCTGCAGGTGACCGTGGAGTCGCTGATTCGCCCGCGTTTCCAGCGCTGGCTGCGCGATACCATGATGCAGTGCGAAAAATCACAACGTCGGCGGATTATTTTTGAACTTGCAGAGGCGGATGTTTGTCAATATATCGGCCGTTTACACCCGGTTATGCGGTTGATAAACGCGCTGGGCATTCGCGTCGCTGTGGTTCAGGCCGGGTTGACGCTGGTTGGCACCAGTTGGATCAAGCAGCTGGACGTAGAAGTGATCAAGCTGCATCAAGGGCTATCGCGCAATATTGAAAAACGCAGCGAGAACCAGTTACTGGTTCAAAGTCTGGTGGAAGCCTGTAAAGGGATGCCGGTACAGGTTTTTGCGACGGGAGTACGCAGTCGCAGCGAGTGGCAGGTGCTGTCGCAATGCGGCGTGACCGGCGGTCAGGGGGAATTTTTTGCCGCCTCACAGCCACTTGACACAAATGTGAAAAAATATTCGCAAAGATACTCGGTTTGATCTGCCGTTTGGCGTGATTTCACGTAGAATAACGCGCGCCATAGTAAAGGGGGTGTGCTTGTCTACCCGCCGGAATGTCGCAACTTACGCAAGACTGACCTTTGACAGGTACAAACAGAGCACGGAGCGCTGCTGATTTATTCAGCGCCGAAGGGACTTCGTAAATGTTTGTAACAAAGGAAATGAACTGCACTAATTTTCACCGTAGCAGATGATTTTTGCGCCTTGTCGCTGCTGCGTGTGGTTGGTAAAGTAAGCGGATTTTGTTTTCCGCCCCAGCTTTCAGGATTATCCCTTAGTATGTTAAAAAAATTTCGTGGCATGTTTTCCAATGACCTGTCCATTGACCTGGGTACCGCGAATACCCTTATTTATGTAAAAGGACAAGGCATCGTATTGAATGAGCCTTCCGTTGTGGCCATTCGTCAGGATCGTGCCGGTTCGCCGAAAAGCGTTGCCGCTGTAGGTCATGAAGCGAAGCAGATGCTGGGCCGTACGCCGGGCAATATCGCGGCGATTCGCCCGATGAAAGACGGCGTTATCGCCGACTTCTTCGTGACTGAAAAGATGCTGCAACACTTTATTAAACAGGTGCATAGCAACAGCTTTATGCGTCCGAGCCCACGCGTGCTGGTGTGCGTGCCGGTTGGCGCGACCCAGGTTGAGCGTCGTGCTATCCGCGAATCCGCGCAGGGCGCTGGCGCTCGTGAAGTCTTCCTGATCGAAGAGCCGATGGCGGCCGCGATCGGCGCAGGCTTGCCGGTTTCTGAAGCGACCGGTTCTATGGTTGTTGATATCGGCGGCGGTACTACCGAAGTCGCAGTTATCTCCCTGAACGGCGTGGTCTACTCTTCTTCCGTACGTATCGGCGGCGACCGTTTCGACGAAGCCGTGATCAATTACGTGCGCCGTAACTACGGTTCCCTGATCGGCGAAGCAACCGCTGAGCGTATCAAACACGAAATCGGTTCCGCTTACCCGGGTGATGAAGTACGCGAAATCGAAGTGCGCGGCCGTAACCTGGCTGAAGGCGTTCCACGCGGCTTCACCCTCAATTCCAACGAAATCCTCGAAGCGCTGCAGGAGCCGCTGACCGGCATCGTCAGCGCCGTTATGGTCGCGCTGGAACAGTGCCCGCCGGAGCTGGCATCCGATATCTCCGAGCGCGGTATGGTCCTGACCGGCGGCGGCGCGCTGCTGCGTAACCTTGACCGTCTGTTAATGGAAGAGACAGGGATCCCTGTCGTAGTTGCAGAAGATCCACTGACCTGCGTCGCTCGTGGCGGCGGTAAGGCGCTGGAAATGATCGATATGCACGGCGGCGACTTGTTCAGCGAAGAGTAGTCAGCCTGAAGGTCTGGGGCAGCTTAAGGGCTGCCTCTGGTCTTTACTGACACGAGAATACGCATAGCCTATGAAGCCAATTTTTAGCCGTGGCCCGTCGCTACAGATTCGCCTTATTCTGGCGGTTTTGGTGGCGCTTGGCGTCATTATCGCCGACAGCCGCCTGGGTACGTTCAGCCAGATTCGAACGTACATGGATACAGCCGTCAGTCCTTTCTACTTTATCTCAAATGGTCCCCGGGAACTGCTCGACAGCGTATCGCAATCGCTGGCGACCCGCGATCAGCTCGAACTGGAAAACCGCGCGCTGCGTCAGGAACTGCTGTTGAAAAACAGCGATCTGCTGATGCTGGGTCAATACAAACAAGAAAACGCCCGTCTACGTGAGCTGTTAGGCTCGCCGCTGCGTCAGGATGAGCAGAAGATGGTGACCCAGGTTATTTCGACGGTTAACGATCCCTACAGCGATCAGGTCGTTATCGACAAGGGCAGCGTCAATGGCGTTTATGAAGGCCAACCGGTCATTAGCGACAAGGGCGTTGTCGGCCAGGTGGTGGCGGTAGCGAAAATGACCAGCCGCGTGCTGCTCATTTGCGATGCGACCCATGCCTTGCCGATCCAGGTGCTGCGTAACGATATCCGCGTCATTGCTGCCGGTAACGGTTGTACTGATGATTTACAGCTTGAACATCTGCCGGCGAATACCGATATTCGCGTCGGTGATGTGCTGGTGACCTCCGGGCTCGGCGGACGCTTCCCGGAAGGGTATCCGGTTGGGGTAGTCTCCTCGGTACGTCTGGATACTCAGCGTGCATACACGGTGATCCAGGCCCGTCCGACCGCCGGACTGCAGCGTTTGCGCTATCTGCTGCTGCTGTGGGGCGCCGATCGCAACGGCGCTAACCCGATGACTCCGGAAGAGGTGCACCGCGTTGCCAATGAGCGCCTGATGCAAATGATGCCGCAGGTGCTGCCTGCGCCTGATGCGATGGGGCCGCAGATGCCGGCGCCGGCGACAGGCCTGACGCCGCCGCCGTCTGCGCAACCTCTGCCAGCAGGGGGGCAATAGTGGCAAGTTATCGTAGCCAGGGACGCTGGGTTATCTGGCTCTCGTTTCTTATTGCGCTATTGCTGCAGATTATGCCCTGGCCGCAGGACATCACCGTCTTTCGGCCAAACTGGGTGTTGTTGATTCTGTTGTACTGGATCCTCGCGCTGCCGCACCGGGTTAACGTCGGTACCGGATTTGTGATGGGGGCGATTCTCGACCTCATCAGCGGTTCGACCCTCGGCGTACGCGCGCTGTCGTTAAGTATTGTCGCCTATCTGGTCGCTTTAAAATATCAGCTGTTCCGTAATCTGGCGCTCTGGCAACAGGCGCTGGTGGTCATGCTGTTGTCTCTTGCCGTTGATATCATTGTTTTCTGGGCAGAGTTTTTAGTGATCAACGTCTCTTTCCGTCCGGAAGTGTTCTGGAGTAGTGTAGTAAACGGTGTGCTCTGGCCGTGGCTATTCCTGCTAATGCGTAAAGTGCGTCAGCAATTTGCGGTTCAATAAAGGTTGATATGACAACTCTGTATCTGGCTTCTGGTTCCCCGCGTCGGCAGGAACTGCTAACTCAGCTTGGTCTCTCTTTCGAACGTCTGGTTCCGGGTATTGAGGAACGACGCGGCCCGCAGGAGAGCGCAGCGCATTACGTTGTGCGTCTGGCGCGCGAAAAAGCGCTGGCTGGCGTGGCGATGGCGCCGCGCGATCTGCCGGTGTTGGGCGCGGATACGATTGTCATTCTTAACGGCGAAGTGCTGGAAAAGCCGCGCGACGCCGGGCACGCCGCAGAAATGCTTCGCATGCTTTCCGGAAAAACCCACCAGGTGATGACCGCGGTGGCGTTGGCGGATAAGCAGCAAACGCTGGATTGCCTGGTGGTGACGGAAGTGACCTTCCGTCTGCTCTCCGAGCAGGATATCGCTACCTACGTAGCCAGCGGCGAACCTTTAGATAAAGCAGGCGCATACGGTATTCAAGGGTTGGGTGGTTGTTTTGTCAGGAAGATAAATGGCAGCTATCACGCCGTAGTCGGCTTACCGCTGGTGGAAACGTATGAGTTGCTGAGTAACTTTAACTCACTGCGTGAAGAAAAGGGATAAAGATGACGGCTGAATTATTAGTTAACGTAACGCCATCCGAGACGCGCGTCGCGTATATCGATGGCGGGATCCTGCAGGAAATTCATATTGAGAGAGAAGCGCGGCGCGGAATCGTAGGCAATATCTACAAAGGTCGTGTCAGTCGTGTGTTGCCTGGAATGCAGGCGGCTTTTGTAGATATTGGCCTGGATAAGGCCGCCTTTCTGCATGCTTCCGATATCATGCCGCACACCGAGTGCGTGGCGGGTGAAGAGCAGAAGCAGTTTACCGTTCGCGATATTTCCGAGCTGGTGCGTCAGGGCCAGGACCTGATGGTGCAGGTGGTGAAAGACCCGCTGGGTACCAAAGGCGCGCGTCTGACCACCGACATTACCATACCTTCCCGCTATCTGGTCTTTATGCCGGGCGCTTCGCACGTCGGCGTATCGCAGCGTATTGAAAGCGAGGCCGAGCGCGAACGTTTGAAAAGCGTGGTCACCGAATATTGCGACGAGCAGGGCGGGTTTATTATCCGCACCGCGGCGGAAGGCGTGCATGAGCAAGAGATGGCGGCGGATGCGGCCTACCTTAAGCGCGTCTGGACCAAAGTCATGGAGCGCAAAAAGCGCAACCAGACCCGCTATCAGATGTACGGCGAGCTGGCGCTGGCCCAGCGCGTGCTGCGCGATTTCGCCGACGCTCAGCTTGACCGCATTCGCGTGGATTCGCGCCTGACCTACGAGGCGCTGCTGGAGTTCACCGCGGAATACATTCCGGAAATGACCAGCAAGCTGGAACATTACAGCGGCCGCCAGCCGATTTTCGATCTCTTTGACGTTGAGAACGAAATCCAACGCGCGCTGGAGCGTAAAGTCGAGCTGAAGTCAGGCGGCTATCTGATCATTGATCAGACCGAAGCGATGACCACCATCGATATCAATACCGGGGCGTTTGTTGGCCACCGTAATCTCGACGACACCATCTTCAATACCAATATTGAAGCCACGCAGGCTATCGCGCGCCAGCTGCGTCTGCGTAACCTGGGCGGCATTATCATCATTGATTTTATCGATATGAATAATGAAGATCATCGTCGTCGGGTACTGCATTCCCTGGAGCAGGCGCTGAGTAAAGACCGGGTGAAAACCAGCATTAACGGCTTCTCGCAGCTGGGGCTGGTCGAGATGACCCGTAAACGCACCCGCGAAAGCGTGGAACATGTGCTGTGTAACGAGTGTCCTACCTGTCATGGGCGCGGCACGGTAAAGTCGGTCGAAACGGTCTGCTATGAGATCATGCGCGAAATAGTTCGCGTGCATCATGCGTATGACTCAGACCGCTTCCTGGTCTATGCTTCACCTGCCGTCGCGGAAGCGCTGAAAGGGGAAGAGTCTCACGCGCTGGCGGAAGTCGAAATCTTTGTCGGCAAGCAGGTCAAAGTGCAAATTGAGCCGCTCTATAATCAAGAGCAGTTCGATGTGGTAATGATGTAATCATTCAGCCTGTCGCTCCCGATGGCGTCGGGGGCGGTAAACAGGCGGGCTGAAGGATAAAGCGTAACAGGCTGACAAGGAGAGATGCGTTGAGGCGATGGCCCGGGATATTACTGCTCACCGTGGCAACCGTGGTGGTGATTGTTGCGCTACTGGTGAGTGGCCTGCGTCTGGCATTGCCGCAGCTAAATAACTGGCGTCCCCAACTGCTGGAGAAAATTACCGCGGTATCCGGGGTCGCGGTTGATGCCTCGCAGATCAACGCCAACTGGGAAAACTTCGGCCCGACGCTGGACGTTCGCGATATTAAAGCCACCTTGAAAGACGGTGGCGAAATGACGATCAAACGGGTTACCCTTGCCCTCGACGTCTGGCAAAGCCTTTTACATATGCGCTGGCAGTTCCGTGACCTGACCTTCTGGCAGCTGCAAATCCACACCAATACCCCCATCCAGACCAATGACGACGGCGCCAGCCTGAAGACCGATCGCATCAGCGATCTGTTCCTGCGCCAGTTTGACCACTTTATTCTCCGTGATAGTCATTTGAGCTTCCTGACCATTTCCGGTCAGCGTGCTGAACTGGCGATCCCACAGCTGACCTGGCTTAACGGTAAAAATCGCCACCGCGCCGAGGGGCAGCTGAGCCTTTCGAGCCTCACCGGCCAGCACGGCGTCATGCAGGTGCGGATGGATTTACGTGACGAGAACGGCCTGCTCAACAAGGGGCGCCTCTGGTTACAGGCCGACGACATCGACGTTAAACCCTGGCTCGGGCGCTGGATGCAGGACAACATCGCCCTGCAGAGCGCGCGCTTTAGTCTCGAAGGCTGGATGACCATCGATAAAGGCGATGTCGCCAGCGGCGATGTGTGGCTGAAAAAAGGCGGCGCCAGCTGGCAGGGCGATAAGCATCTGCATCAGCTGTCGGTGGATAACCTGACGGGGCATATCACGCGTGAAAATCAAAGCTGGGCATTTCACATCCCCGATACGCGGATCTCGATAGACGGCAAAGCCTGGCCGCGCGGCGAGCTGGCGATGGCGTGGATCCCGGCGCAGGAAGTGGGTGGCAATAACAATCAGCGCAGCGATGAGCTACGCATCCGCGCCAGCAATCTCGAGCTTGGCGGGCTAACCGGTCTGCAACCGATGGCCGATAAGCTGGCGCCGAGCTTTGGCGAAGTGTGGCGAACCACCCAGCCGAGCGGCAAAATCAACCTGTTGGCATTGGATATCCCGCTGCAGGCAACGGAAAAGACCCGTTTCCAGGCCGACTGGAGCGATCTGGCGTGGAAGCAGTGGAAGCTGTTGCCGGGAGCCGAGCACTTTTCCGGCAGCCTGAGCGGCAGCGTGGAAAACGGCGAACTGCGCGCGCATATGACCCAGGCGAAAATGCCTTATGAAACGGTCTTTCGCGCACCGCTGGAGATAGCCCAGGGCGATGCGACTCTAAGCTGGGAGAAGAACAGCAAGGGCTTTATGCTGGATGGCCGCGATATCGACGTGCAGGCGACCGGCGTTCGCGCGCGCGGCGGCTTCCGCTATCTGCAGCCAGCAGGCGATGAGCCGTGGTTAGGCATCCTGGCGGGTATCAGTACCAATGATGGCGGCCAGGCGTGGCGCTATTTCCCGGAAAATCTGATGGGCAAAGCGCTGGTGGATTACCTGAGCGGCGCAATTAAGGGCGGCCAGGCCAGCAATGCCACCCTGGTTTACGGCGGCAACCCACATCAGTTCCCCTATGAGCATAACGAAGGCCAATTCCAGGTCTCGGTACCGCTGAAGAACGCGACTTTCGCCTTCCAGCCGGACTGGCCGGCGCTGACCGGACTGGATATCAACCTTAACTTCGTCAATAACGGCCTGTGGATGAAGGCGGATAAAGCGATGCTGGGCAACGTTACTGCCAGCAACCTTGACGCGGTGATCCCCGACTATTCCCATGAAAAACTGTTTATCGATGCCGATGTTAACGGCCCTGGTAAAGAGGTCGGCCCTTATTTCAAACAGACCCCGCTGAAGGATACGCTCGGCTCGGCGCTGGATGAACTGCAGCTTGATGGTAATGTGAGCGCTCGCTTACATCTTGCTATCCCGCTTGATGGCGAGATGACCACCGCCAAAGGCGATGTGCGGCTGAAAAATAACGATCTGTTTATCAAGCCGATTGACGCGACGCTGAAGAATCTCAATGGTCAGTTCAGCTTCGAAAACGGAGATTTAAAAAGCGGGCCGCTAAGTGCGACCTGGTTTAATCAACCGTTGAACCTCAATTTCACCACCACTGAAGGGGCGAAAGCCTTCCTCGTTGACGTCGGCATGAACGCTAACTGGCAGCCGACGCGTACCGGCCTGCTGCCGAAAGCGGTCAATGATGAACTCAGCGGCAGCATCCCCTGGGACGGCAAAGTGGCCATTGAGTTACCGTATCGCGGTAGCGCGAGCTACAAAGTCGATATCAACGGCGATCTGAAAAATGTGAGTAGTCACTTACCTGCGCCGGTGAATAAATCGGCGGGTGAGCCGTTGCCGGTGAAAATCAACGTGACCGGCGGCTTAAGCAGCTTCGATTTGACCGGCAACATCGGCAGCAAGAACCACGTCAATAGCCGCTGGTTACTGAATAACAAGCTGACGCTCGATCGGGCGATTCTGACCTCCGACAGCAAAGCGATTCCGTCGCTGCCTGAAGCATCAGGCGTCGAGCTCAACATGCCGGCGATGGATGGCGCGCAATGGCTAGCGTTGTTCCAGCAAGGCGCCGTCAACGAAGTGAGCAGTAATATGGCTTTCCCGGAGCGCGTGACGCTTCGTACACCGTCGCTGGCCTTCGCCGGGCAGAACTGGAATAACGTCAGTCTGGTCTCTCAGCCTGACGGTAGCGGCTCGAAGGTGGAGGCGCAGGGGCGTGAAATCAATGCCACGTTGACGATGCATAAGAATGCCCCCTGGCTGGCGGCTATTCGCTACCTCTATTACAACCCTTCCAGCGATAACAGCGGTACGGCGAAAAAAGAGAGCGGCCCGCTGGCTGATACCCGTCTGGATTTCCACGGCTGGCCGGATTTACAGCTGCGCTGTAAAGAGTGCTGGCTGTGGGGGCAAAAATATGGACGAATCGACGGTGACTTCGATATCAAGGGCGATACGCTCACCCTCAGTAATGGCCTGGTGGATACCGGTTTTGGCCGACTCACTACCGATGGCGTCTGGGTAAATGCGCCGGGCGGCGTACGTACCTCGCTGAAAGGTAAGCTTCACGGCAATAAAACGGACGACTTCGTGAACTTCTTCGGTGTCTCGACGCCGGTGAAAGGGTCTTCATTTGATGTCGATTACGATCTGCACTGGCGCGCGCCGCCATGGCAGCCTGATGTCGCTTCGCTGAACGGGATCCTCAAAAGCCGCCTCGGCAAAGGCGAGTTTACTGACCTGAGCACCGGTCATGCCGGTCAGTTGTTAAGGCTATTGAGCGTTGACGCGCTGCTGCGTAAGCTACGCTTCGATTTCAGCGACACCTTCCAGGAAGGGTTCTGGTTTGATTCGATTCGCAGTACGGCGTGGATTAAAGACGGCGTGCTGAATACGGATGATACGCTGGTGGATGGGCTCGAAGCCGACATCGCGATGAAAGGTTCGGTCGATCTGGTGCGTCGTCGTTTAGATTTACAAGCGGTGGTGGCGCCGGAAATTTCGGCCACCGTCGGCGTAGCGGCGGCATTCGCCGTCAACCCGATCGTCGGCGCGGCGGTGTTTGCCGCCAGCAAGGTGCTTGGGCCGCTGTGGAACAAAGTGTCGATTCTGCGCTATCGCATTACGGGTCCAATCGATCAGCCGGAAATCAATGAAGTGCTGCGCCAGGCGCGCAGTAACAAAAAGCAATGATTTGACGAGTACGGGGAATTATCGCACTCTCAATAGAGGGCATTTTATCCCCGTCATCTTTTTCGCCGCGTGGCATTCCCCTGTGTCAGGCGGCAACAAACGAGTAGCGTAACGATGAGTTTGAACCTGGTAAGTGAACAATTACTGTCGGCAAATGGCCTGAACCATCAGGACCTGTTTGCCATTCTTGGCCAACTGGCTGAGCGCCGTCTCGATTACGGCGATCTTTATTTTCAGTCGAGCTATCACGAATCCTGGGTTCTGGAAGACAGCATCATTAAAGATGGGTCGTACAATATTGACCAGGGCGTAGGCGTCCGGGCGGTAAGCGGCGAGAAAACCGGTTTTGCCTATGCGGACCAAATCAGCAAACTGGCGCTTGAACAGAGTGCCCAGGCGGCGCGTACTATCGTCCGCGACCATGGCGACGGCAAAGTGCAGACGCTCGGCGCGGTGGAATACAGCTCTCTCTATACCAGCGTCGATCCGCTGCAGAGCATGAGCCGCGAAGAGAAACTGGATATCCTGCGCCGCGTTGATAAGGTGGCGCGTGCTGCCGATAAGCGCGTGCAGGAAGTTTCCGCCAGCCTGAGCGGCGTCTACGAGCTTATCCTGGTGGCGGCAACGGACGGGACGCTGGCCGCTGATGTCCGTCCGCTGGTTCGCCTCTCCGTGAGCGTGCTGGTGGAGGAAGACGGCAAACGCGAGCGCGGCGCCAGCGGTGGCGGCGGGCGATTTGGCTATGATTATTTCCTTGCGCCGCTGGATGGCGACGTACGGGCGGATGTCTGGGCGCGTGAAGCGGTACGTATGGCATTAGTCAATCTGTCCGCGGTTGCCGCGCCAGCCGGAATGCTGCCGGTGGTTCTTGGCGCGGGCTGGCCTGGCGTGCTGCTGCATGAAGCCGTCGGCCACGGTCTGGAAGGTGACTTTAACCGTCGCGGCACCTCGGTCTTCAGCGGTCACATGGGCGAATTAGTCGCCTCTGAACTGTGCACCGTCGTGGATGACGGCACCATGGCCGATCGCCGTGGCTCGGTCGCGATTGATGACGAAGGTACGCCGGGTCAATACAATGTGCTTATCGAAAATGGTGTCCTGAAAGGTTATATGCAGGATAAGCTCAACGCGCGGTTAATGGGCGTTGCGCCGACCGGTAATGGTCGCCGTGAATCCTATGCGCATCTGCCGATGCCGCGGATGACCAACACCTATATGCTGGCCGGTAAGTCGACGCCGCAGGAGATTATCGAATCGGTCGATTACGGTATCTATGCGCCGAACTTCGGCGGCGGCCAGGTGGATATCACCTCCGGTAAATTTGTCTTCTCGACCTCGGAAGCTTATCTGATTGAAAAAGGCAAAGTGACCAAGGCAGTCAAAGGCGCGACGCTAATCGGTTCCGGTATCGAAGCGATGCAGCAGATTTCTATGGTTGGTAACGACCTGAAGCTGGATAGCGGCGTTGGCGTGTGCGGTAAAGAAGGGCAGAGCGTGCCGGTCGGCGTCGGCCAGCCGACGCTGAAAGTCGACAACCTTACCGTTGGCGGCACCGCCTGATAACGGCTGGTCCCGGCGGCGCGAAGCCGCTGCCGGGATGTCAATTAACGGGTCATCCCGCGCCCGTGCATTCCCTGATAGATCTTCGCCACCTCGACAAAATAATCCGTCAGATAGTTAATACATACCTGCACCTTCAGCGGCAGTTTGTCTTTTTCGGTATACAGCGCATAGACCGGCCGCGGATCCGATTGATAGCTCGGCAGCAGGATCTCCAGTTCACCGCGATTGATCTCGTCGATCGCCCACATCAGCGGAACGTAGGCCACGCCAACGCCGGCAGTCAGCCAGCGGATCAGCGTCATCGGATCGTTAGTGACGAAACGCCCTTGTGGGATCAGGCGTGTTGAGATCCCCTCCGGGGCGATAATTTCGAACTCATTATCTGGCCGTACGCTATATTCCAGCCACGAGTGGCTGGCGAGATCCGCCGGTTTTTCCGGGCATCCCGCGTGCTGAAGATAGCTTTTCGCCGCGCAGAGCACCATCGGCATCGAGCCCAGCCGCCGTGAGAAGAGGCTGGAATCCTGCAATGCGCCGACGCGTATTACCACGTCGAGGCCATCGGCAATCAGGTCTGGCGCAGGGATGCCGGTCACCAGATTAATCGATAAACCCGGATATTCTTTGAGCATTTCGGCGGTTATGCGCGCCAGCACATTCTGTGCCATAGTTGAAGAGCTACCGATGCGCAGCGTGCCGATGGGAGTATTGTTGAAGGCATACAGCTGTTCATGGACGTCCTGCGCTTCAAAGAGCATTCTTCGGCAGCCCTGGTAATAAATTTTACCCGCTTCTGTTAAGCCCAGGCTGCGGGTGCTGCGGTTGAGCAGCTTTACCTGTAGCTCGTCTTCCAGTTTAGCAACGGTCTGGCTGATAGATGAAACGCTCATCTGGAGCTGGCGTGCGGCGGCGGTGAAAGAGCCCAGCTCAACCACTTTGGCGAACACCGACATGCGTTTTAGTCGTTCCATTATTCACTCTGGCTTAAAAGTGATTTAGATCACATATTATAGATAAGGCTGCAATTGTTACGTTAA
The DNA here is from genome assembly GCF_040064335.1 of Klebsiella sp. CN_Kp088. Classification (NCBI taxonomy): domain Bacteria; kingdom Pseudomonadati; phylum Pseudomonadota; class Gammaproteobacteria; order Enterobacterales; family Enterobacteriaceae; genus Klebsiella; species Klebsiella sp. CN_Kp088. The sequence goes on from NZ_JBEAIQ010000041.1 coordinate 29,287, forward strand.
TATATAGTTAGCTACATAATAAACGCATCACGCTACCACCTGTACGCTTCTTATCAAGGTCATCATGAGTCTGTTTCCTGTCATAGTGATTTTCGGCTTATCGTTTCCGCCGATCTTCTTTGAGCTGCTATTGTCGCTAGCTATCTTCTGGCTGGTGCACCGTTTGCTGGTTCCGACCGGTATTTATGATTTTGTCTGGCACCCTGCACTGTTTAATACTGCGCTGTATTGCTGTCTGTTTTATCTGATATCGCGCTTGTTCGTTTGAGGTCGATGTGAAAACACTAACAAGAAATATCCTGCGTACTGCCATCACTGTGATACTGGTTATTCTGGCGTTTATCGCTATTTTTCGCGCATGGGTGTACTACACCGCGTCGCCGTGGACGCGCGATGCGCGCTTTAGCGCCGATATCGTCGCCATCGCCCCGGATGTGTCAGGGCTCATTTCACAGGTGAATGTCAAGGATAACCAACTGGTTAAGAAAGACCAGGTATTGTTCGTTATTGACCAACCTCGTTACCAAAAAGCGCTGGCGGAGGCGCAAGCCGATGTCTCCTATTACCAGACGCTGGCTCAGGAAAAACGCGTTGAAGCCGGGCGCCGTAACAAGCTCGGCGTACAGGCGATGTCGCGCGAAGAGATTGACCAGGCCAACAACGTGCTGCAAACCGTAGAGCATCAGCTGGCGAAAGCGGTGGCCAGCCGCGATTTAGCCAAACTGGATCTCGAACGCACGGTGATTCGCGCGCCGGCCGACGGCTGGGTGACCAACCTGAACGTCTACGCCGGCGAATTCATCACCCGCGGTTCGACCGCGGTCGCTTTGGTGAAACAAAATACCTTCTACGTGATGGCATACCTGGAAGAGACTAAGCTGGAAGGCGTGCGTCCGGGTTATCGCGCCGAAATCACTCCGCTCGGCAGTAGTAAGGTGATAAAAGGTACCGTTGATAGCGTTGCCGCGGGCGTGACTAACGCCAGCAGCAGCAGCGATACAAAAGGGATGGCCTCTGTTGACTCCAACCTTGAGTGGGTGCGTCTGGCGCAGCGCGTGCCGGTACGTATTCGTCTTGACCAACAGCAGGGCAACCTCTGGCCGTCGGGCACCACCGCAACCGTCGTCATTACCGGTAAAGAAGATCGCGACGCCAGCCAGGCCAACTTCTTCCAGAAAGTCGCCATGCGCTTACGTGAGTTTGGTTAATCGCCATGGGGACCTATACCATTGCTCCCCGGCATCTCCGCTTTGCGATTAAGCTTGCATGCGCGGTGGTGCTGGCGCTGTTTGTCGGCTTTCATTTTCAGCTTGAGACGCCGCGCTGGGCCGTACTGACCGCGGCTATTGTGACCGCCGGCCCGGCATTTGCCGCCGGCGGTGAACCCTATTCCGGGGCGATTCGTTACCGTGGAATGTTGCGTATTGCCGGGACGTTTATCGGCTGTATTGCCGCGCTGGCGATCATTATCCTCATGATCCGCGCGCCGCTATTGATGATGCTGGTCTGCTGTCTCTGGGCCGGTTTCTGCACCTGGATCTCCTCGCTGGTGAAGGTGGAAAACTCCTACGCCTGGGGGCTGGCGGGTTACACGGCGCTGATTATCATCATCACCATTCATACCGACCCGATGCTGGCGCCGCAGTTTGCCGTTGAGCGCTGTAGCGAAATCGTCATCGGGATCGTCAGCGCCATCGTCGCTGACCTGCTATTTTCCCCGCGCTCCATCAAAAAAGAGATCGACCTCGAACTGGATAACCTGCTACTGGATCAGTATCGCCTGATGCAGCTTTGTGTCGCCCATGGCGATAGCGAGGTGGTGGACAAAGCCTGGGGAGCGCTGGTGCGCCGTACTGCCGCACTGGAAGGAATGCGCGGCAATCTGATCATGGAATCTTCGCGCTGGTCGAAGGTAAACCAGCGGCTAAAGGCGATCAACACGCTATCGCTGACGCTGATTACTCAGGCCTGCGAAACCTATCTGATCCAGAACTCACGCCCGGAGATGGTGACTGACGACTACCGCGAGCTGTTCGCTGAGCCAGTGGAAACGGTACAGGATGTGCATCAACAGCTTAAGCGTATGCGCCGCTTCCTGACATGGAAAGGTGAACACAATACGCCGGTCACTATTTATAGCTGGGTCGGCGCGGCGACGCGTTACCTGCTGCTCAAGCGCGGCGTGGTTGGCAACACCAAAATCAGCCGTATTGAAGATGAAGTTCTACGCGGCGAGACGGTGGTGAAGGTTGAGTCCGCCGAACGTCACCACGCGATGGTTAACTTCTGGCGAACCTCCATTTCCTGTATTCTCGGCACCCTGTTCTGGCTATGGACCGGCTGGACATCCGGTAGCGGGGCGATGGTCATGATTGCCGTGGTGACCGCGCTGGCGATGCGTCTGCCTAACCCGCGGATGGTGGCCTTAGACTTCCTCTATGGCACCCTTGCCGCTTTACCGCTCGGCGCGCTGTTCTTCCTTGTCGTCATGCCTGCGACGCAACAGAGCATGCTGCTATTGTGTATCAGCCTTGCCGCGATGGCGTTCTTTATCGGCATTGAGGTACAAAAGCGGCGGTTGGGATCGCTGGGGGCTTTAGCGAGCACCATCAACATTTTGGTGCTGGATAACCCGATGCAGTTCCAGTTTAGCCAGTTCCTCGATAGCGCCCTGGGGCAGATTGTCGGCTGTTTCCTCGCGCTGATGGTGATTCTGTTAGTGCGTGATAACTCGCAGGCACGCACCGGACGGGTGTTATTGAACCAGTTCGTCTCGGCGGCGGTCTCTTCGCTCACTACTAACAGCGCAAGGCGAAAAGAGAACCATTTGCCGGCGCTGTATCAACAGCTGTTTTTACTGCTGAACAAGTTTCCCGGCGATATCGCCCGCTTTCGGTTAGCGTTGACGCTGATTATCGCGCACCAGCGTCTACGCGATGCCCCGGTACCGGTAAACGAGGATCTGTCGGCCTTCCACCGCCAGCTGCGGCGAACCGCCGATCACGTTATCTCCGCCGGCAGCGACGATAAGCGCCGCCGTTACTTTACCCGTCTGCTGGAAGAGCTTGATGTTTATCAGGAAAAACTCCTTCACTGGCAGGCTTCGCCCCAGGTCACTGAACCGGTGCGACGGCTGGTGGATATGCTGAAGAAATATCAGCACGTGCTCACCAATAGCTAACCTGCGAACCGACGCCCCGGCGTCGGTTTTTTTATCGCTATACTTATTTGGTGTAGAGGGACAGAGCGGAAGGGGCGGCGGGCAATGACTATTTATACCTTTGATTTTGATGAAATAGCTGAGCAACAGGATTTCTATCGTGAGTTTTCCCGCGCCTTCGCGCTACCGGATAAGCAGGTGGATAACCTTGACGCGCTGTGGAGCGCGGTGACGGGAGGGCGCTTACCGTTCCCGCTGGAGATTGAATTTGTCCATCTGGATGAAAAACAGCGTCGTCGCTTTGGGGCGTTAATTTTGCTGTTCGATGAAGCGGAAGAGGAGCTGGAAGGACAACTACGTTTCAATGCCCGTTGGGCATAAAAAAGCCCCCGGCAGGCGGGGGCAAGTCGTCGGATAAGACGACGAGGGTTTATTTGTACAACTCAGCAGTCGCGTGCCAGCTGTCGCCGGTACGAGCTTCAATAATGCGGTAGCTGCTGGCGCCTTCTTTCTCGGCTTTAGCCGCGAGTTCCTGGCGCATATCCATTGGCGCGCTACCTACTTGCGATACAGAGATAGTGCCCATTGGTTGCAGGTTTTGTGCTTGATCGGCATTCACTTGCTGTACGGCTGCGCTTGCGCCGAAAGAGAGAACAGATGCCAGACCCAGGGATGCGATGATAATTGCGCTTTTCATAATCTTGACTCCAACCTTATGTGCAGCGGCGGGAGATTTCGTATGAACCCAGGCCGCTGAAGAGATACTGTTTCAGTTAATGACCGACAATCGTTAAAGCTTATTTATAAAGTTCAGCAGTGGCGTGCCAATGGTCGCCGGTGCGAGCTTCGATAATGCGATAAGAAGAAGCACCTTCTTCTTGTGCTTTTTTGTTCAGCATTTCATGCATATCCATCGGGGAAGAACCTACCGCGCCGATAGATACGGTGCCCAGTGACTGGCGGCTTTCCGCTTGAGTGCTGTTGATTGAATCAGCGGCGAAAGCGCCAAAGGACAGTACGGATAGCATGCTGAGTGCGGCTACAGTGGTTTTGATTTTCATGATGTTCACCTCGTCGAATTTTATTATTAGGGGGCTTTGTTTCGTGACCCTCATCACAAAATCAAGTATACACTAATCACCAAAAATATTAATACCATGCTAATTGTTTTCAGTGTAAATAATTTCCAAGAAATGTCGTTTTTATAACGTATAAGAATTAGAAATGTCATTCATGGGGTGAATGTCATAATTATTTATATTTAAATCAAATAGATATTGCGATTTGATCTTTTGTGCGCTTTAGCCGTTATCATTCGGTAAAGGAATGTATAGAGGTGGAAAACCACACTAAATGTTAAAAAAATGCTGCTTTATTTGAAGGTTTGGGGGATAGCATTTTGCGGGGAAGAACCCTCTGGCAGGAACCAGAGGGGGAGCGCTTAGAGTTCCTGTTCGAACAGGACCAGAATCGCGTCGTAGAGATCTTTAACGGAAAAACCGCGGGCAGGGGTAGTAAAGATAGTGTCATCACCCGCGATACTACCCAGAATGCCTTCGGCTTTGCCTAAGGAATCCAGCAGGCGTGCGATCAGCTGCGCCGCGCCGGGGCTGGTGTGAATCACCACCACCGCATCGTTATAATCGATGTCCAGCACCAGATTTTTCAGCGGGCTGGAGGTTGTCGGCACGCCGAGTTCGGCAGGCAAACAGTAGACCATTTCCATTTTGGCGTTACGCGTGCGAACGGCGCCAAACTTTGTCAGCATGCGGGAAACTTTCGATTGGTTGATGTTCTCGAAACCTTCTTCCTGCAGCGCCTGAACGATTTCGCCTTGCGAGCTGAATTTTTCTTCTTTAAGCAGCGATTTAAACGCTTTAACCAGTTCTTCTTGTTTTGCCGAACTACGCATAAGTCACCCAGATTATGGTGGTAAAAACAACATCATTATGCATACAAGTGCATTTTTATGCAAATAATCCGCAAAGGAATAGCGTAAATAATGTTATGAAAGGCGCATATTTTAGCAAATAACCCTGATGAGGAACATGCCTGCATCACAGCGGGTAAATTGCTGTAAAAGTGAAATAAATGTTATGAAATTGATATTGTTTTGCCGAGCGAGCTGGGTGTATTGTAACCAATAGTCGATCCGGTACTACGGCTTTGCTGGATGGCCAGTCTCAGGAAGAAAAATGCGAATTTGCTGCATCATTGCGCGTACCCCGCATTCTTCAGCCATAATTATTGTAATTGTTCATCTTGTGAATTAAGGTCCAGGCGACGGAATAACGAAAGACTATATTAACCATAATAAGGAGTTTAGGATGAAAGTTGCAGTCCTCGGCGCCGCTGGTGGAATCGGCCAGGCGCTTGCCCTACTACTTAAGACCCAACTGCCTTCAGGTTCAGAGCTCTCGTTGTACGACATCGCTCCGGTTACGCCGGGCGTGGCGGTAGATCTAAGTCATATTCCCACAGATGTAAAAATCAAAGGTTTCTCCGGTGAAGATGCCACCCCGGCGCTGGAAGGCGCTGATGTGGTGCTGATTTCCGCCGGCGTCGCGCGTAAGCCCGGCATGGATCGTTCCGACTTATTTAATGTTAATGCCGGTATCGTTAAAAACCTGGTGCAGCAGATCGCAAAAACCTGTCCGCAGGCCTGCATCGGTATTATCACCAACCCGGTAAATACCACCGTCGCTATCGCCGCCGAAGTGCTGAAAAAAGCCGGTGTGTACGATAAAAACAAACTGTTTGGCGTTACCACCCTCGATATCATTCGTTCTAATACTTTTGTTGCCGAACTTAAAGGCAAATCGGCAACAGAGGTTGAAGTTCCGGTCATTGGCGGGCACTCTGGCGTCACTATCCTGCCTTTACTGTCGCAGATCCCTGGCGTCAGCTTTAGCGAGCAGGAAGTCGCGGATCTCACTAAACGTATTCAAAACGCCGGGACGGAAGTCGTGGAAGCGAAAGCGGGCGGCGGATCGGCGACGCTGTCGATGGGCCAGGCCGCTGCGCGTTTCGGGCTCTCACTGGTGCGTGCAATGCAGGGTGAAAAAGGCGTGGTTGAATGTGCCTATGTCGAAGGTGACGGCCAGTATGCCCGTTTCTTCTCGCAGCCGCTGCTGTTGGGCAAAAATGGCGTGGAAGAGCGCCAGTCCATCGGTAAACTTAGCGCTTTTGAACAGCAGGCGCTGGAAGGCATGCTGGATACGCTGAAGAAAGATATCGCCCTCGGCGAAGATTTCGTGAATAAGTAATGTCTACTTAGCAGAAAAGCCGGAACCGTCGTTCCGGCTTTTTTATCGCCTCATATCCCTGCCGAATGCGCCGCCTGGCGGCTAAATCTGCTAAAATCCCCGCGTCTTAAGCCCTAAGCAATGAGGACGTTGTGAAAAAGATCGAACGAAAGCAGACCAGGGACCACATTACGCAAATCATTCGCTATCAAATTCTGTCCGGAGCGATGAAAGCGGGAGATGAGCTGGCGCAGGAGAGTATTGCCGAGCAGCTAGGGCTTTCACGTATGCCGGTTAGAGAAGCGTTGCAGTCCCTTGAGCAAGAGGGCTTTCTGGTGCGCTTGCCTAACCGCCATATGCAGGTATCAAAACTGGTGCCTGATGATGTTAGCCAAATTTTTCGCGTGATCGCGGTGATGGCTGCCGAATTGTTCACTCTGGTGCCGGCAAACCAGGGGGAATTGCTGCTCGGGCGCGCACAAGCGCTGGCGCAGCCTGGCGACAAAACTCGCGAACTGGAATTTCATCAGTTGCTGATTTCCTATCTTGATAACCGCTATCTGGCGAAGGCTTATCAGCAATTTTTGGATGGATATATCTCTTATGTCATCCTGTATCTGAAAGACGATAGCCAGGAATCGGCACTGATACTACATGAACTGGCCGGAGCCATTAGCCGCGGCGATGCGGGCAATATTGCTCAGGCAACACAGCGTTATTTCCTCATGCTTGCGGAAATTATGCGTCAACATATGAAGGATTGGGAAAGTGCAGAAGCCTAAATTAGGGAAAATTAAGCTTCTTTCGGCGAAAGAGCAGGTCGCGGCGGTATTACGCAAAGCGATTCTTTCGCGGGATTTAGTGGAAGGGCAGGAGATAACTCTCGAAGGCATTGCCCGTATGGTCGGCGTTTCCAGCATGCCGGTACGCGAAGCGTTTCAGATTTTAGCCGCCGATGGCCTGATTAAAGTCCGCCCCAATAAAGGCGCGGTGGTGTTGGGGATCAACGAGCAGACGATCCGCGAGCATTATGAAATTCGCGCGCTGCTGGAAAGCGAGGCGGTGGCGAAAGCTTCCCGTCCCGGCACGGATATTTCGCGCATTGCCCAGGTACACTACTCAGCGGAAAAAGCGCTGGCCGATAATAACTTCACTGAATATTCCGACCTGAACCAGGCTTTCCATATGGAGATCTGGAACGCCGCAGGCAACGAAAAAATGAAGATGCTGCTTTGTAATATGTGGAACGGACTGTCGATGGGGTACAAGGTGACCGAAGCGGAGTATGCCGCTATCTCCATCCACGAACATAAAGAGATTTTACAGGCACTTGAGCAGAATAATGAAGAACTGGCGCGCCAGCGCATGCGCAAGCATATTATCCGCTCGATGGAGAACATGTTAACGCGCTACCTTCCTGATACCACCGCGTAACGCCAATTGCCTGTGGAGCAATTGCAGGCTTTTTTCTTATTGATCATCGTTATCAATCACTTCTTGTGACGATCTGCGCAGGATCTTGATGCAGATCGCACTGCGCGATCTTTCCTCAAAAACGCATTGACTTACTTTTTGTATGGGCATAATTTCTCCCCCGTCAATATTGGATACAATATCATATATCATTGATAGGGATAATTATAAATATGGAACCGATTACCATCACCTTATGTTTGCTGGTGTTCGCTATCGTCATGTTCGTCTGGGAGAAGGTGCCTTTGGCAGTGACTTCCATGGTGGTCTGCGTGGCGTTAGTACTCACCGGCGTGTTGGATCTGAAACAAGCTTTTGCTGGTTTTATCGACTCCAACGTCATTCTTTTTGTCGCCATGTTCGTCGTCGGCGGGGCGTTATTTGAAACCGGGATGGCCAATAAAGTCGGCGGGGTGATCACTCACTTCGCCAAAACCGAAAAACAGCTGATTTTCACCATCATGGTGGTGGTCGGCGTGATGTCGGGCTTTCTTTCCAACACCGGTACGGCGGCGGTGCTGATCCCGGTGGTGATTGGCGTCGCGGCGAAATCGGGTTTTGCCCGCTCTCGTTTACTGATGCCGCTGGTATTTGCCGCCGCCCTCGGCGGCAACCTGTCGTTGATTGGCGCGCCCGGCAACCTGATCGCGCAATCGGCGTTACAGAATATCGGTAGCGGCTTTGGCTTCTTTGAGTATGCGAAAGTGGGTTTACCGATGCTGCTCTGCGGCATCCTCTATTTCCTGACGATTGGCTATAAATTTCTGCCTGCTACCGGGAATAGCGGCGAAGTCGGCAGCGTCGGCGAACAGCGTGATTACAGCGACGTTCCGCGCTGGAAACAGATCCTGTCGCTGGTGGTGCTGATCGTCACGATCCTCGGCATGATTTTTGAGAAACAGACCGGCATTAGCCTGACGGTGGCAGGCTGTATCGGTGCGTTGGTACTGGTGTTTACCGGCGTGCTGACGGAAAAGCAAGCTTACAAAGCGATTGATTCACAAACTATTTTCATTTTTGGCGGCACGCTGGCGCTGGCAAAAGCGCTGGAAATGACCGGTGCAGGCAAGCTGGTTGCCGATCATGTTATCGGCATGCTGGGCCAGAACTCTTCCCCGTTCATGTTGATGGTGGTGGTCTTTGTACTGTCCGTCATCATGACCAACTTTATGTCCAATACCGCTACCGTCGCGCTACTGGTACCGGTGAGTTTGTCGATAGCGGCCGGTATGGGCGCCGATCCGCAAGCGGTCCTGATGGCGACGGTTATCGGCAGTTCCTGCGCCTACGCGACGCCGATCGGTATGCCCGCCAACATGATGGTGCTCTCAGCCGGCGGCTATAAGTTTGTCGATTACGCCAAATCCGGCCTCCCTCTGATTATTGTTTCGACCATTGTCAGCCTCGTACTGCTGCCAATTCTTTTCCCTTTTCACCCGTAATTTACGGACGCTGTTCTGACTAAGGAGCCTTTATGAGCAAAAGCGAACAGATATCCCGAATGACCGATATTATGGCCAAATTCGTGGGATATACCGGCAAAGTATTGCCTGATGACGTCACTGCAAAACTGAAAGAGTTGCATAAAAAAGAGACCAGCCAGCTGGCTGACGTCATCTTTACCACCATGGTTGAAAACCAGCGTCTGGCCAAAGAGCTGGATCGTCCCTCTTGCCAGGACACCGGCGTGATTCAGTTTTTGGTTGAGTGCGGCGCCAACTTTCCGCTGATTGGCGAACTGGAAGCGCTGCTGCGCGAATCGGTGATTAAAGCCACCGTGGATTCTCCGCTGCGCCATAACAGCGTGGAGACCTTTGATGAATACAACACCGGTAAAAACGTGGGTAAAGGTACGCCGACGGTATTCTGGGAGATCGTCCCCGATTCCGACCAGTGCAGCATTTACACCTATATGGCCGGCGGCGGCTGCTCGCTACCGGGTAAAGCGATGGTGCTAATGCCGGGCGCCGGTTACGAAGGCGTAACCCGTTTCGTACTGGATGTGATGACCAGCTATGGCCTGAACGCCTGTCCGCCGCTACTGGTTGGCATTGGCGTCGCGACCTCCGTTGAAACCGCGGCGCTGCTGTCGAAGAAAGCGCTGATGCGTCCGGTTGGATCGCGTAATGAGAATGAGCGCGCGGCATCGCTGGAGAAAATGCTCGAAGACGGCATCAACAAAATTGGCCTTGGCCCGCAGGGGATGTCCGGTAACACCTCGGTGATGGGCGTCAATATCGAAAACACTGCGCGCCATCCTTCCACCATCGGCGTGGCGGTCAACGTCGGCTGCTGGTCGCACCGCAAAGGACATATCGTTTTCGATAAAGATTTGAATTACACCATTACTTCTCACACAGGAGTGGCTTTCTGATGACTAAAAAAATACTCACTACGCCAATTAAAGATGAAGATTTAGCTGATATTAAAGCTGGCGATATTATTTATCTCAATGGTCATATTGTTACCTGTCGTGATGTAGCTCACCGTCGTTTAATTGAAGGCGGTCGTGAATTACCGGTCAACGTTGCCGGCGGCGCGATATTACATGCCGGGCCCATTGTGCGGCCGATTAAAGGTACGGAAGATAAATTTGAAATGGTTTCTGTTGGGCCAACCACCAGTATGCGCATGGAGAAATTTGAAAAAGAATTTATTGCTAAGACCGGTGTGAAATTAATCGTCGGCAAAGGCGGCATGGGTAAGGGGACCGAAGAGGGCTGTGCCGAACATAAAGCGCTCCACTGTGTCTTCCCGGCCGGCTGCGCGGTGGTCGCCGCGGTCTGTGTGGAAGAAATTGAAGATGCCCAGTGGCGTGATTTGGGTATGCCGGAAACCTTATGGGTTTGCCGGGTGAAAGAATTTGGTCCGCTTATTGTGTCGATCGATACCCACGGAAATAACCTGTTTGAGCAGAATAAGGTGATATTTAATCAGCGCAAAGAAATTGTCGCCGATGAAATCTGCCAGCACGTAAGTTTCATTAAATAATTCCCGGTTAAATATCTTGCGCAGTAATGGCGAGAATTAATTTCCGCGATAAAGAGGCTTCTGACTATGTGGTCTGGGGAAATCCACTCGGCTATCGCGGTTGTTCATCACGCCATTATTGCGCTCCTCCAAAGGCTATTTTATGACTGATGCTGTTCTGTTAGGCGAAGGCTTCACCCTGATGTTCCTCGGCATGGGCTTCGTGCTGG